>CAYGBF010000330.1:0-5663 GCA_964348035.1 uncultured Eubacteriales bacterium
TGCAGGGTCCATACGGAGAATCAGGGCTGCATTTTTTGGCGAAAAGTGGACATTCGGGCGGAGATATTTTTGCCTTCAACACATCCCCGCAGCGGCATCCTGGAAGATCGCCGCTCCCTGCTTTGATGTCTAAGCGGTATTTGACCTCGGCATCGAAAGCCGCGTACTTCTCCTTGAGTTTGAGTCCACTTCCAGGAATAAGGCCCAACCCGCGCCAGTGGATATCCTTGACTTCCAGCATCTCGTTTATGACATTCTGGGCGGCCGGGTTTCCGTCTGCTCTGACGACGCGGTCATACTCGTTGGCCACAGCGGCTTTTCCCGACTTTGCCTGTTCGAGGATGGAGAGGATGGCCAGGAGGATGTCGACCGGCTCGAACCCCGTGATAGCCCCCGGAATGTTGTACTCCTCGGCGATAAACTCGTAAGGCTTGACTCCGATAATCGCACTCACATGGCCTGGATACAGGAAGCCGTCGATGGCCGTGTCTTCGGCTTCGACGATGGCCTTTAGAGGAGGGGGGATGAGCCACAAGGCCGAAAGCACCGCAAAGTTCGTGATCTTTTCCTCGGCTGCCTTCTTAACCGTTAGGGCGATCGAGGGAATCGTGGTCTCGAAACCGACCCCGAAAAAGATCACCTCTTTTTCAGGGTGACCTTCGGCGAGCTCGAGTGACTCTGTCGGAGAATACACGATCTTGACCATCGAACCTGCTGCGGGAACAGTGGTTTGCAGGGCTCCCTTCTGGGTCGGGACTCTCGTCATGTCTCCGAAGGTGGTCAGAAGAAAATTTTCGTTCCTGGTGACCAGATCGATGGCCGCTTCGTGGTATTCATTAGGAGTGATACAGACCGGACAGCCGGGCCCTGAGATCATCTCGACGCCGGCGTTGCAGAGCAGGTTTTTCAGTCCGTACTTGTGGACAGTCATCGTGTGCGTACCGCAGACCTCCATGATGCGGACTGGGACAGGAACATCTCTCGTTTTATCTTTTATATCAGCCAGGAGGGCCTGGATGACTTTTTTATCCCTATACTCTTTCATTTCTTTCGGGGTCAGGTCTCAACATTTGACATTTGCTAGTTTGAAAAATAATTCCCCTGATTATTTTATCCTTGTGATGAGTGATGTTTCAGATGGAACGCTCAAAGATTAAAAACAAAACCTGGCCTCTATGCCTTTTCGGCAATGTCTCTCAGCATAGCCAATGTCTTTTGGGCTTCCTCTTCCTCGAGTTTAGAGATCGCAAACCCGGCGTGCACGATGACCCAATCACCGAGTTTGATGTTCTCTATAAGAGATAGATTTGTTTTCACTTTGGTCCCGAGATAGTCCACTTTGCCCACCTTGGACTCATCGAGTTCGACGACTTTAGCGGGTATTCCTAAGCACATACTGCACCTTTTTTAAGAACCTAATAGGTTACCAAATCCATATAATATAGTCCAGAAGAATAGGCCCTATGTTAAGGCCCTATTCTCGCTATTTTTCGTCATTCCAGCGGAGCCTGTCCCTGCGGAGCCTGCACCTGCGGAGGCAGGTGGCAGTGAGCTGGAACCCAGTCTTATAGCGATCAGAGTATTTTTTTAGTTCTGGTTTCCTGCCTACGCAGGAACATGCTTGGTCACCTGCCGAAGCCTGTGCCAGCGAAGGCTTTTGCAGGTGTAAACTCCAGCGGGTAGCAGGGATCCAATTCCTTTTCCTGTCATTCCTGCCACCCACTTCCGCGGGAAGGGCGTGGCGGTTCATGTTTTTGACAATTTTTCCAGAGGTACCTATAATTGGTGCATGCGCGAGAGTCTGGAAGGTTTCATCAAACCAGGAAGCGATGAGGAGAAGCTCGTCAATCAGCTGGATTTTGCCCGGCTTCCCCGCCACATTGCGGTGATCATGGACGGAAACGGGCGTTGGGCCCAGAAAAAGAGACTGCCCCGTGTCGAAGGGCATCGAGCCGGGGCAAAATCTGTCCGGGAAGCGGTGGAGACATGCGCCCGCTTGGGCATCCAATATCTGACACTCTATGCCTTTTCTAAAGAGAACTGGAAAAGACCCAAAAAGGAAGTGGCCACCCTGTGGAAGCTCTTGGAGGATTATCTCAAGAAGGAAGACAAAGTTCTGATGAAAAACAAGTTTCGTCTGGTGGTAATCGGCCAGAGAGAGGACATCCCTGTATCTGTCCAAAACGAACTCAACCGAGTCGAGGAATTGACCAAGGATAACCAAGGGATGACGATCGTCGCTGCCCTCAATTACGGAGGAAGAAGCGAGATCGTGGATGGAGTGAAGAAAATCCTCCAACAGCCCGACTTCGATCCCCGCAGTCTCGATGAAGAAACGTTCTCCCAGTATCTCTACACTGCTCAAATTCCAGATCCCGACCTGTTGGTTAGGACGAGCGGAGAACTGCGCATATCTAATTTTCTCCTGTGGCAGATCGCCTATTCAGAAATATGGACTACCCCGGCCTATTGGCCTGATTTCCGGAAAAAACACCTGCTCACGGCCTTGGTGGATTATCAAAAACGAGAAAGGAGGTTCGGTGATATCTATCCGCATGAAAAGGATGTTTGATTTATCCTCAGACCTTAGAATAGATCGATCTCAAGAATACATCGACAAGGAGACCACCAGGAGAAATTTCTTCAGCCTCGTTAGGTCTGAATAGATTATTGCCTGAAGAATATGATATTCTTAACGATCGATTTTTATGTCCCGCGACTTGCCGCGGGGAATCGATCGTCAGGGATTCAATTTTGTTGCCTGCCGAAGCCTGCTCCTGCGCAGGCAGGAGATTGCGCCTGCACCTGACTCCTCAGGTACAAGCTTCGTCAGGCGCAGGGCGCGGGTTCATACCCCGCCCGAGAACGCGAGGCAGAGAACCCGATCTTGAATCGGGTGAACGTTGGAAGGGGGAAGTCGGTTCCCCCTCCAAGTTGTCTCCGGTATGAGCATATTCCGATGAGCGTAAGAAAAAGGCTTCCGATTGCCCTCATCCTGCTGGGCTTAGTCTTCGTCTGGGTTCAGTTTTTTTCCAATCCTCTTTTTTTTATCGCCCTGCAGATGTTGATCCTGGTGACTCTGGCCGAATTCTATAATCTGTCTCGCAAAAGGCAGTTAAACACGCAAGCTATCGCCGGGTGTGTCCTGGCCCTCATCATCAGCTGCTCCTTCTTTTTTGAGATCTTTTCCTTGAGGCTGACTCTGTTTGTCTGTCTTCTCCTGATCGGCATGTATTACGTTGTCTACATCAACAGGTTAGAGAAGCTTCCGACCTTCGCTTCCTCGCTTGCCCTGACGTTCTTCGGGGCCGTTTATGTGAGTTTTACCCTTAACCATTTCTACCTGATAAAGGTCGAGCGGGGAGCGTACACCATCTATTTCTTCCTGATGATCGTTTTCGTGGGGGATACGGGGGCTTACATCTTCGGTAAGCTCTTGGGGAAGCGAAAAGTACTCCCGGTAGCCAGTCCCCGGAAAACATGGGTTGGGTGTTTCGGGGGTGTTTTGTTCGCGTCCTTAACCGCTTGGGCGGCCCAACACCTCCTTATTCCGGAACTTCTGGTCTGGAAGGCGGTCGTCTGCGGTCTAGCTGTCCATGTCGTGGCTCAGATCAGCGATCCTCTCGAGTCCCTGTTTAAACGGGCGGCCGGAGTGAAAGATTCATCGCGTCTGCTTCTCGGCCACGGCGGTTTTTTAGACCGGATGGACAGTTTCCTCCTGGCAACTCCGTTTTTTTATTATTTCATTTCCTATGTTTGGTAAGAAATGGAAAAAAATCACTTTTTAAGGAAAGTTAACACAGGATGACAAAGGTCACAATTCTTGGATCCACCGGTTCGATCGGTCGGAATACGCTCGAGGCCATCCATCGATTGAAATCAAAATTTGCAGTCGTAGGTCTGGCTGCAGGACGCAACATCCCGCTCCTCCAGAAACAGGTGTCCCGGTTCGAACCCCAGATCGTCTCTGTCGAAAGAGAAAAAGAAGCCGCAGAATTGAGAGAAATTTTCAAGGATACATCCATAAATATTCTTTCCGGAGAAGAAGGGGCTGAAGAGGTGGCCCGGTACAGCGAGAATGATATCGTCGTTTCGGCCATAACAGGCATCAAGGGATTAAAACCAACCCTGGCTGCTGTCCGTTCCGGAAAAAGACTGGCCTTGGCGAACAAAGAGTCCATGGTCGTGGCCGGCCCGTTGATTCAAGACGAGGCCCGCACATCCGGAGCCGAGATCATCCCGGTCGACAGCGAACACAGCGGTGTGTTCCAATGCCTGATGAAGGAGCGAAGGGAAGGGATCAAGAAAGTCACCCTGACCGCTTCAGGGGGCCCCTTTTTCCGGACCCCTTCCAGAGAGATGAATAAAAAAACACTCGAAGAAGCCCTGGAACATCCCCGCTGGAATATGGGCCGGAAGGTGACCATAGATTCGGCGACTATGATGAACAAGGGCCTCGAGCTCATCGAAGCCCGCTGGCTTTTCGGACTCCACCCCCAGGAGCTGGATATCTTGATCCATCCCCAGAGCATCGTCCATTCGCTCGTCGAGTGGAGGGATGGTTCCCTGTTGGCCCAGCTCAGCCCGACCGATATGAAGATTCCTATCCTGTTTGCTTTGAACTATCCCTAAAGTAGAGAGGTGTTGCTGCCCTCGCTGGACCTCAGCCAAGTCCAGACTTTAGAATTTTTTGAAGTGGACATACAAAAATTTCCTCTGGTCCGTCTCGCCCGGGAGGCTTTAGAAGAGGGGGATAGTGTTCCCGTTGTCCTCAACGCGGCCAACGAAGTAGCGGTCGGGGCCTTCCTGGATAAAAAAATAAATTTTCTCGATATTCATGATCTTGTCGCCAGACTTGTCGGAGATCATCAAAAAACAGAAGTCAGATCCTTGGAGGATGTACTCGAGCTGGATCGAGCGACACAGAAGGACGGCTGGAATTACTTAGAACAAAGGTATTAATACGATGTCAATACTCGGAACTCTTTTAGCGTTTGCGATCGTTTTCGGTGTTTTGGTGTTTGTCCATGAATTCGGTCATTTTTTCATGGCCAAGCTGGTTAAGGTCAAAGTCGAAGTCTTTTCCTGGGGATACGGGAAAAGACTTTTTGGCCTAAAAAAAGGAGAGACAGACTACAGGATTAGTCTGATCCCGATGGGAGGCTACGTCAAATTTTCGGGAGAAGAAGCTTTCGATGAACCGGAGAAGCTCGGCCCCCGCGATTTCATGGCCAAGAAAAGGTGGCAAAGATTCTTGGTTTTAGCCATGGGTTCGTTGATGAACATTGTCCTGGCCCTCGTCCTCGTCGCCTTCATCAACATGGTTGGAGTCAATGTCCCGGAATATCAGGACCAGACACCTGTTATCGGATACATCGAACCGGGCTCTCCTGCTGATAAAGTCGGACTGAGAATAGACGATGAAATCCTGAGCATAAACCGGAAAAGGACAGAAACCTGGGACGATGTCGAGCTGGAGGTCGGAAGAAAGCCCAAAAGAAAAATCCTGGTCGAGGTGAAAAGAGGGATGGAGGTGCTGGACATAGAACTCACTACCGAGGCAAAGACCAGGTTCGAGATGGGATATGCGGGATTTTTCGGGAAAATCTTAACCCAGGTTTGGATGGTCTCGCCCAACTCACCGGCCGAAAAAGCCGGGATTA
>CAYGBF010000331.1:0-6447 GCA_964348035.1 uncultured Eubacteriales bacterium
ATGGCACAGACAATGATCCAACTGAAGCTTCAGGTAGAATCATACATGGGAATAATGGAATGCGTTGTGAACACAGCTGCCCTTGCCCTTGCAGGAGCAGACCTCAAAACAGTATCTGCCTACGCTGTGAAAAAGTGTATCTGGGATACTATCTGTAACTATTTCTTAGGCCTGGTTAGTGAGCATTTTTTCGCCGATAGAATCTGGTCAAACTTTATCTTGGACAAGACTGTGGATTGGGTCCAAGGAAAAATATGCGGGATGGCGTTATAAGAAGATCAAGATGGTATTCAAAAATCCTACTCAATATTTACCTGACTTTTCAGCCTGCTGATCTCATCACGAGTGAGATAACGCCACTTTCCCTTCCTAAGCTTACCCAACGACAGGCTACCAAATTTCATCCGCTGCAAGTCCATAACTCTGTGGCCGATAACGTCGAAGAGCCGCCTGATTTCCCTTTTGCGCCCTTCGTGGATTTCAACCCGGAGAAAGCTCTCTCTAGAGGAGGATGAAAGGAGCTTGATTCTGGCTGGAGCCGTCTTTTTGTCGTCGAGGATGATGCCTCTCTCCAACCGGCGGAGATCAGACGATTCCGGTGTCCCCTTAATTCTGACCCGATAGACTTTCTTGATTTCAAACCGGGGATGGGTCAGCCGGAAGGCCAACTCTCCATCGTTTGTCAGCAGGAGCAATCCTTCACTATTAAAATCTAACCTGCCCACAGGAAAAACGCGGCCTTTTAGAGTCGGGAGAAGATCTTTTACCGTTGGCCGGCCGAAAGAATCCTTCAGTGAGACCAGGTAACCAGGAGGTTTATTCAGCATCACGTAATAATGTTTTTTCTCCGGCTTGACCTTGATTCCATCCACCTCCACTCTGTCTTTCTCTTCGTCGATTTTATGGCCCATCGCCTGGATGACTTCGCCGTTGACGGCCACCCGGCCTTCCTCGATCATCCGGTCCGCCTCTCTGCGGGAGGCCACACCCGCTTGAGAGAGGAATTTATTCAACCGAATTTGGGCCATCAGTAACCCCTCCGAGTAGATGAATATTCCCGATTCTGACCCGTTCTAATCCCGCTTCTAGGGCCGCTTCCCGACATTCCTCGGCGTGGCGGCGTGAGGTGCGCGGTAAATCCTTCATGAAAAATTGAGGATGGAACCCGAGAAGAGAATACGGAACCTCTGGGTCCAAAGAAGCCACAAACCGGGCAATCTTCGAGACTTCGTCCTTCTCCACGTAGCCGGGAACGAGGAGAGTGCTGGCCACGATCAACGGAGGTTCCCCTCTTTCCTTTCCCCTTCGGGCGGCCCAGGCAAAATTCTCTAACGTCTGAGCATTCGGACGGCCGCAGAGGGCTGTATTCAACCCTAAATCAAAGGCCTTCAGATCAAACTTGACACAGCCTCCGCTCTCGAGGGCGATATCCACGATTTCTTCTAAGAAGCGCCTGTTCATCGTACCGTTGGTCTCCCAGCAGATCCTCAGAATTCTTCCTTGGTTTTGCGCGATGGCTTGGCGTGAGGCATGGATGGAATGCGGGAGCTGTGGTGTCGGGTCGCCGCCGAAGTAACAGACACAAGAAGTTTTCTCGTCGACGGCCTGCACTAGCTCATCCGAAGACTGGGGTCTTCGCGCCTCGAGGTTGTGCTTATGCTGGGCATTCTGACAGAAAAGACAGTCCAGCGTGCATCCGTAGTAAAAAACAGCCAGGTTTTTATATCCGTATTCTGCTCCCTTCCTGTGCGCGAATTCGGGATACCCGGAGCCGGTTCCTCCTGCACACACCCAATCCCCTACACAATTGGTCGGCAAAGGATCGTGATACCAGGAAAAGTAACCCTCTTTTGGCAGGGGGACCAGCCTCTTCACATCCTGGTTTTTCCTGATGCCGCAGTAACCCTTCGAGTTTTCGCCAATCCGACACTGGTTGAAACAGTAAGAGCAGGATAGGGATTCCTCTTCTTGGGGCGGGACGGCCGGCAGATCAAAATATTCTCTGGCCGTGCGATGAACGTCCAGGATTCGAGGTTTGATTCCTTCGAAGTTCTCCAGGATACAATTTCGACACAGGGATAAAGCCTCGGAAACGAGCCGGTCTGCCCGACCACACTGGATGCATGTTCCCATGGTGACTGAGGAGGTTAGAAATGCACGTTAAACCCGCCGCTGATCGTAAAATCTCCGAGCTTGAGTTCTCTTTTGTCGATGTCAAGATTCACGATATTATACTTACCCTCTGCCAGAAGCGAGAATTTTTGGCCCAACATCAATTCGACGCCGACACCAAGATTGTAGCCCCTCTTCTGATCGTCACCAACATCTTTGATGTCGGCTTTGTAATAGCCGTACCCGGCCGTGATGTAGGGATGAAGAACCATCAGCGGGAAGAAATACTTGATGTTCAGGCCGATATAATTGTAATCGATATCCCGACCACCCCAATCAAAACCGACGATGTCATCAAGTTCCAAATTATGAGCCGCTTGAAAGTAGTTCAATTCAACACCTACCATCATGAATCTCACTCCCGCCCGAAGGCCGTAAAGGTAAGTCGTATCCGTGTTGAAATCCACGTCTTTCAGGCTCGGCTTCTGGGCGGAAAAGCCTCCCAGAAGACCGACGTATATCCCCCCCCTAGCAAAGTTATGAGTTACCAAGACGAGCAAGGGAAGGATTATCATGATTGATAAGGTTTTCTTCATCATCTCTGTCTCCTCTATAACTATTATTTCATGGAGTGGCCCGGGTGAAAAGGGAAATTTTTACGGCTCGTGTGGTTTGGCCAGAATCTCCATGATTCTGAGGTCGAAAAAGGTTTGGGCGTTGGTGGGCTTGAGCAGGATGGCGGTATCCACTCCTCTGGCTGTTCCTCCCAGGGCGATGCAAGGTATAGACACGGGAACGAGTCCGGCATCAACCGCCATCAGCGCGATCTCGACGGCCACCTTCGTCCCTTCTCCGAAGATCCTCAAGGTGAAGGCGATGATTTCTTCCAGCTCGTAGGTAGCCAGTTTTTTTCTCACCGCCCGACCTACCCCTCCAAAGGCATGCTGACAAGTGAGAATTCGAGCCCCAGAGTCTTCGAGCTTCTGGCGATTCTCTGGTTTCATCTCTTGATAACCGGGCTTTGAAAAACCAGTCGAATGGGTGACAATCACCAGGTTTCTACCTGAAAAATAGCGGGCCGCCATCAATCCCGTCTTCCCGGATGTGCTGGAGACGATGATATTCTGGACGTCAAGTTCTTCAGCTCGTCTGGCCGCCACCTCGAGTGTTCGTTTGGTGTTTTCCGGACCAGGGCTCTGAAAATAGAAACACGACGATAGTATACCCTCCGGAGGTTTTGGTTCTTTCCTTGACATCGTTCATCCTCCTTTCGAATTCTTTCTCAATCGTTGAGAACACTTTCCTCTCTTCAGCTCGGCCGCCCTAATAACCTGAAGAAGCCACCGGTCTACGGAGTGATCAAGACTTTGATCGTTTCCGGTTTTCGAGCTAAAGACAAGGCCTCGGCGGCTTGAGCCAAAGGAAAATCTTCATCCACCATCTCCCGTACATCTATCTCTCTGCTGGTTAAGACCGAGATCGCTTCCGAAAACGGGCCGCACCGAGAGCCTATGATCTCGACTTCATCGATCACGATCGAGGACACATCTAAATCCACATCCTCACAGAAAGTGCTCTTGAGGACGACCCGTCCTCTCGGCTTAACCAGGGATAGAGCCTGTTTTAGGCCTTCTTTGCTTCCTGTTGCTTCGACCACGATGTCGAACTGTCCTTCGATGGATTCTCCGCCGCAGAATGTTTTGATTTCTTTGTCCTTCAGGATGTCCAGCTTCCGCTGATGCTTCCCTGAACAGGCCACTCTGTCAGTCTGCGATTTTATGACTTGGGCCGCAAGCAGCCCCAGCTTTCCGTCGCCCAGGATTAAAACCCCATCTTTTTCGTCAGTCCTGACCTGTTCCAGAATCCTCAGGGCTGCTGCCAGGGGTTCGACGAACACAGCCTCCTGATCATCGATTGTCTCCGGTACTTCATGAAGATTATTGAGAGGAAGGGTTAGGTATTCGGCAAAAGCCCCGTTCTTGCGGTTTATTCCTAAAACACTCCGCGACTGACAGTGATTCTCCAAACCTTGACGACAAAAGTCGCATCTGCCGCAGGCTATGTTTATCTCGCCCACCACTCTCTTCCCGAGCCAATCGTTCGAGGGCGCTTGTTTGACTTCACCGACAAACTCATGGCCGAGAATCCCCTCAAAATCCATGTAACCCTTGACGATTTCCAGGTCTGTGTTGCAGATACCGGCTTTAAGCACCTTGATAAGGGCTTCGCCTTGATTCGGATGAGGCTCGGGCACATCCTGCACCCTGATCTTTCCCTGTTGCCGCAGTAGAGCTTTCATCTCTGTTATCCCATTGTGTTTACTGCCTCTGCACTTGTCAAGAGGACTTATCCGAACAACATAAACCTTCCTTTGTTCCTCTCGTATCTTATATAATGAATAGTCTGTTTTAGTAGGTCAAAAAAATGGCAAGAGTGCATGTCGGAGAATCCGTCTCGATGGCCATGAGTTCACTGTGGGCGAATAAGCTCCGAACATTCCTGACTTTGCTGGGTATCATCATCGGAGTTTTGACCATCATCGCCGTCATCTCCATCATCCAGGGGCTTAACAATTATGTCTACACGAAAATGGCCTTCTACGGCGCCAACGACTTCTCGGTGACAAAATTCTCGATAGGAACCACGAGTATCAAGGAATATCGGGAACAGATGAAGCGAAAAAACCTCACTCTTGAGGATATGAGAGTGGTTCAGAGTCGATGCCAGACATGTGAACTCGTCGGTGCCTCTACGAGCACAAACAGAACCGTGAAGTACGGGAGCCAGTTTCTGAAGGACGTCGAAATTCGAGGCATCACCCACCTCGACCACTTAATCGGGAGTGTTGAGGAGTTAGAGAGAGGAAGGCACATCCAGAGAGACGATGAGACTCACTCCAGGTATGCATGTACTATAGGGCAAGATATTGTCGAAGAGCTGTTTCCTCGTTTGGATCCCCTGGGGAGATGGATCAGGATAGGTCCCTATAATCTTCTCGTGGTCGGAATCGGCAAAAAAAAGGGGAAGCTTCTGGGGATGAGTCAGGATAATTACGTCCGGATCCCGATTACAACATTCCAAAAATTGTACGGCACGAGGCGGTCAATTAACATCAATGTCCACACGGCTTCCCAGGAGCAGATGAAAACGGCCCAAGAGGAAGTCCGGACAATCCTCCGCTCGAAACGCCATCTTTCCTTCGACGAATCCGACGACTTCTCCATCCAAAGCTCGGAGACATTCATCCAAATCTACAAAACAGCCACGGCGAGCATCTACTTTGCCATGATCGCCATCTCCTCTATCGCCCTTATCGTCGGGGGCATCGTTATCATGAACATCATGCTCGTCGCTGTTACTGAAAGGACCAAGGAAATCGGGATTCGGAAGGCTGTCGGTGCCCGCCGGATGGATATTCTCTTCCAGTTTCTGATCGAATCGGCTGTGATCTCGGCTACAGGAGGATTGATCGGGATCATCGTGGGCTTTATCATCGCCCGGATTGTTACGGCAGCCACCTCTCTGCCTTCCGTCATCGATCCTGCATCCATAGTCATTGCCATAATTGTCTCGACATCTGTCGGTCTCTTCTTCGGACTGTATCCAGCCGGTAAGGCTGCAAGGCTTGACCCTATCGAGTCTTTGAGAGCGGAACAATGAGATTAGGGATACTAAGAGAAGTCTTCATCATGGCTTTTGGCTCCATAAAAAGTCATAAGCTTCGCTCTTTCCTGACTCTGCTCGGCATCATGATCGGTGTTATGACGGTGATCGGGATGGTCTCAATCATCCAAGGATTAAACCGGTCTTTCCTGGCTGAGCTCGAATCTGCCGGCTCAGATCTAATCATCGTGACAAAATTCGAACCAGGGGCTAACATAGGCCGCCTGTCCGAGGAAGAAAGGAAAAGAAAGGATCTCAGCTTTGAGGATGTCGAGGCCCTTAGAGAGGAAAGTACTCTTCTCAGAGCCGTGGCCGTCGATATCGTCGTGGATATATTCGAGAGCATAACCATTAAATACCAGAACATAAAAACTCAAGACTCCTTCGTCATCGGGATGAACGAAGAATTTCCCGAAGTCCTATCAGTTTATCTTCCAGAAAAGGGACGCTTTATCACGGAAACCGATGTCACTCACAGCACAAAAATATGTGTTCTCGGTTCTGAGCTGGCCGAGACTCTTTTTCCGCATACCCAAGCCCTAGGAAAAGATATCAGGATCGGGCCGGAAAAATTCACAGTCGTCGGCGTCCTCGAAGAGAGGGGGAGTTTCTTCGGGCAGAGCCGAGACAACTTTGCCGGCATCCCGATCACGACTCTGATGAAATACTTTC
>CAYGBF010000332.1:0-1880 GCA_964348035.1 uncultured Eubacteriales bacterium
CCTTGTTTCGATAGTAAACCGGATCTTTTTCTTCGGATAAGGGATCAGGGCTGTTTCATGGTAGGTCTTCTTTATCCTTTTCAGGGCAAAATCAGTCGTTTTATACTCGGCAAAATAGCAGTCAAATCCTTTTGAGTAGATGAGTTTTCCGGAGAGAGCATCATAGACTTTGATGTCATATCGTCCGTTGTCGAACCGATCGATCAGATGGGTCTTAGACCCGGCCCAGACACCCTGGTCGTAGATTTTGTCGATGGTGATCCATTCGACTTTAGAGTCTCCTCCGTGAAAATAGTCGATGCGCATGGTTCTATCGACAAAAAAATCATCAAACCGAATGGCGTCCTGGCTGACGAGCCAGCCTGAACAAGCTAGAACCAAAATCAGAACAGTCGCTCCTCGCTTCATGAGGCCTCCTCTTTCTTCTTTTTTTGTCTGCCGGCCACTTGTCCGGCGGTCTCCATGATAATCTTGACCGCCGCCGCCGCCGTGATGCCGGTCGGATCCCTCCGGGGATTGAGCTCGACAACATCCAAGCCCGCAATCGGCGCTTCGATCCTGTGGATGATCTCGACAGCCTGTCGGGTGGAAAGGCCTCCAGCCTCATGATGGGAGACACCCGGAGCAAAGGCGGGGTCGAGGGCATCCAGGTCAAAAGAGATATAAACAGGATTTTTGAAATCCAGGATCACTCCGGCTTGGACATCTTTCATTTCTATCATCTGGACAGCGTATCTTCGAGCCTTTTCTCTCTGTTCACCCGTGGCCGCCCGGATGCCGACCTGAACCAGGCTCTGAGCCAATCCCTCTTCCATGATGCGGGCAAACGGACAGGCATGGGAGAAGCGGTCGCCGTAGAGTTCTTCGTAAAGGTCGGGATGGGCATCGAAATGGAGGATATCTAACTTGTCGAATTTCTTGGAAAAAGCCTTCACCACGGGGTAGCTTATCGAGTGATCGCCGCCTAAAACGAACGGGACAGCCTCCTTGTCCAATGCGTAAGAGACTTTTTCTTCAATCCGCGAAAACACCTCCTGGAAATCCCCTGAGGTATCCACATCACCGAGATCCACCAGGTCCAGGTCCTTCTCCAGGTTGATCCCCAACTCAGTCCAGGGATTAATGGCTTTGCTCGTGGAGGCTGTTCGTATGGCTTCTGGCCCCTCGGCAGCTCCCTTCAGATAACACGACTTTCCATCGTACGGAACGCCGATCAGGGCGACATCGTACTTTGAACTCTTCTTTAAGGCTCCACCAAAATCACTCATCTCCACTCCTGATGACAGTCTGGCAGGATGACCTCATTCCTCTCCAGCCATGACCACCGCAGCAAAGCTCACGGCGGATTGGGTGGCCTCCTCTTCCCAGAAGTCATAATCCAGAAGATATCCCTGACACCCAGGTAGAATCTCCAGCAGGCAGGCTAAACAAGAAAACCCGCAGACGTTGTAGGCGTCATCCGTGCGCTTCGACTCGGACCAGAATGCCTGGACGCTTCCTCGGCAGAGGGCGTCCAGCAGAAGCTTATCATGCCTTTTCGCCTCCATCAGCAGGGCCGAGGCTCTCTGGCTGTGACCAAACTTCAACCCGATGTGCGAAAAATCGACTCCAACGACGATCAGACCGCCTTCGGTCTCATCCGACCAGGTTCTTAAGGTCTCCAGGATTGGTTCCAGGCCTGGGATTTCTCGAGGCCGGTCAGCATGTCGAAGATATTTTTGGAACGAGCCGCATAGAATCGGCAGCAGAAGAAAATCTGTCCCGAAAAGATGCTGGAGGAACAGGAGCTGGAACTCGATGGAATGTTCACTCCGATGAGCCAGGTCATCGGAGGAGACGATCTCAGCTCCCGCCCGGCGAAGCTCTCTGACCCAGTCTTT
>CAYGBF010000333.1:0-2288 GCA_964348035.1 uncultured Eubacteriales bacterium
TAGGCCCCGAAGCGATCAGAAAAGTTAAAGTCAAGGATTTTCCCTGCATCGTTATCAACGATATGTACGGTGGAGACCTGTATCAAGAAGGAAAAAAGGAGTTCCAGATCGAGTAGGGATTCACGATCCGAGATCCAGGCTTTTACGGAGTCCTCTCATCCATCAACAGGGGTGCAACCATCAAATACCGCCCTGGATTATGATTTGAAATGTTCTTCTCTGTAAGGAGTGAAAAGCATGAAAATTCATGAGTATCAAGCCAAGCAGATCCTAAAAACGTATGGTGTCCGTATACCAGAAGGAGAGGTTGCTGAAAATCCGGGTAAAGCTCGCGAGATTGCCGAAAAGATAGGTCCCAGAGTCGTCCTCAAGGCTCAAGTCCATGCTGGAGGTCGGGGAAAGGGCGGAGGAATTAAACTTGCTGAGCACCCCGACCAAGCGGAGACCTTGGCCCAAGAAATGATCGGGATGACTCTGGTCACTCCCCAAACGGGTCCTGAAGGCAAACTGGTCAAACGGATCCTGGTAGAAGAAGCTTTGGATATCGCCAAAGAACTTTATCTAGGGATTGTGATCGATAGAGCTCAGGAGTCTCCTGTGGTTATGGCTTCCCCGGAAGGGGGCGTCGAGATAGAAAAAGTGGCTGCGGAAACGCCGGAACTTATTTTTAAAGAATATGTTAATCCAGCCACAGGTTTCTTGGGATTCCAGGCTAGAAAACTGGCTTTCCGGTTAGGACTGGAAGGAGATACATTTAAACAGGGTGTTAAATTCATCCTGAGCCTTTACCGTGCCTTCGAAGCCACGGATGCTTCGCTGGCCGAAATCAATCCCCTTCTGATTACCAAACAGGGAACGGTTTTGGCTTTAGATGCCAAGATGAATTTCGATGACAATGCCCTGCCCCGACATAGAGACATCATGGACATGCGGGATCTCGATGAAGATGACCCTCTCGAAGTTGAAGCCTCCAAGTTCAACTTAAACTACATCAAGCTCGATGGGAATGTGGGATGCATGGTCAACGGGGCTGGCTTGGCGATGGCCACGATGGACATCATCATGCACTCTGGAGGCATGCCGGCCAACTTCCTGGATGTGGGAGGCGGCGTTTCCGAAGAAGCCGTGAAGAATGCCTTCAAGATTCTTGTTTCCGACGAGGATGTAAAAGCGGCCCTGATCAATATTTTTGGAGGGATCGTCCGTTGCGACCTTGTGGCCAGTGGTATCGTCAAAGCAGCTAAGGAAATCGGCCTTAAAGTCCCGATGGTGGTCAGGCTGGAGGGAACGAACGTTGATCAAGGGAAGAAGATCCTGGAGGAATCGGGATTAGCTTTCTATCCAGCCGAGACGATGAGAGAGGCAGCTGAGAAAGTGGTTCCGTTGGTGAAAGACCAGGAAAGGAGCTAGATGATGAGTATTCTGGTGGATGAAAACACACGTGTCGTGATCCAAGGAATCACTGGAGGAGAAGGGACATTCCATACCCAGAGAATGCAGGAGTACGGCAGCCAGGTTGTCGCCGGAGTGACACCCGGTAAAGGGGGCCAGACTCATCTCGGTGTTCCAGTGTTTAATTCTGTCTCTGATGCTGTCGAAAAGGAGGGGGCCAACGCCTCCGCTATCTTTGTACCGGCTTTCTTTGCAGCCGATGCCATCATGGAGGCTGCCGATGCCGGCATCCGACTGGTCGTCTGCATCACCGAAGGGATCCCAACCTTTGACATGATCAAGGTCAAGCAGTTCCTGAAGGAGAAGGATTGCCGTCTGGTCGGGCCCAACACGCCAGGCATCATTTCTCCAGGAAAATGTAAGATCGGGATCATGCCCGGTCATATCCATTCGCCAGGATCGGTTGGGATCATCTCCCGCTCCGGGACACTGACCTACGAGGCGGTCGACCAGGTCACAGAGCTCGGTTATGGCCAGTCCACTGCCGTGGGAATCGGTGGCGATCCGGTCGTTGGCACCTCGTTCACAGGATTGCTCAAACTCTTTAAGAACGATGATAGTACCGAGGCCGTGATCCTGATCGGAGAGATCGGGGGGTCTGCTGAAGAGGAAGCCGCCGATTACATTGAAGCAGAATTCAAAAAACCCGTGATCAGCTTTATCGCCGGCCAGACGGCTCCTCCTGGAAGAAGGATGGGCCATGCCGGAGCGATCATCGCCGGCGGAAAAGGCACGGCCAAGGAAAAGATGGAAGCACTCGAGAAAGCAGGGGTATCGGTCGCTAAAAGCCCGGCCGAGATCGGTCAGAAAGTTAAAGAAGCTTTAAACTAATACAA
>CAYGBF010000334.1:0-3812 GCA_964348035.1 uncultured Eubacteriales bacterium
CTTGACGATACCGACATAAGAAAGATCCGCTGTTTGATAGATGGCGACCCAGTCCAAGGAGGAAGTCTGTTCGATTTCTTTAAATCCCATGATAGATCCGTAGAAATCGGCTGCTTCCCCTAGGTCTGCATAATAGAGAAAAACGACCTGCTCCGATATTTCAGGCCTCGGGCCACAAAAGCCAAAGCTGGAAAATAAGAACAAAAGGGAAAGAGACAAACAGAGAAAAAGAAGCCCGATTCCATTTTCTGTTAAGTTTTTAAATTTTAATCTGTTCCTCATAATTTTTGCTCCTTAAAAAAGGGGGAATCACTTTTTTTACTGGATTCCTGCCGCAGCCTGTGCCAGCGTAGGCTGGTGCAGGAATGACATGAAGGAGAAAAAAGAAAAGTCCCCTTTTTTTACTTAATGTCGACTTTGAGGACGATGGCGGCCGCGGTGTCGCCAGCAGCACATCCATCGAAGAGCCCATATCCACCGCCTTTGATCACGAGTTCCTCGATCAACTCGATGATGAGTCTGGCTCCAGTGGGTCCCTGGGGATGCCCCCAGACGAGCGAACAGCCAAAGTTATTCATGTCTTCGAATTTGAGCCCCATTTCCTTGCAGAAATAGACATCATTCACAGCAAAAGGTGTGTGGGTTTTTATAGCCTTCACCTCATCTATTCCTATTCCAGCCAGAGAGAGCACTTTCTGAGCGGCAGGGACGATGGACATGGCCATGAATCCTCGTTTGGCTCTGGCTTCGGCGTAAGAGATGATTTGAATCTCGACATTCGGATCACGGCTCATTTCTTTGGCTTTCTCCTTTGTGGCGATGACAAGGCTGGCATTCCCATCGGCAGGGTAAGTTTGAGTCCCGAAGGTGACCGTTCCTCCCTCAGTCATGGGTCGCAGCCTGGCCAACCCGTCCGCAGTCGTCGGAAAAACCCCCTCGTCGCCGGTGACTGTAGCCATGACTTTACGTCCAGAAGGATCTTTGACATCGATAGGCACGACCATGAAGCGATGGAGGAAGGCGCTGTTGTCTTTGAGAGCATCCTGGTACTGAGTGTACCTGAGGAAAGCCACTTCATCTTGCTCCTCCTTGGTGATTCCCGCTTCCGCGGCCACATTTTCTGCTGTCTCGATCATCGCATTCTTGGCATACGGATCATAACCAAAATTGTCCCAAACCCAGTCCTCCTTATCCCCTGTTCCTCCAACTCCGAGAGGATTGGGATAATAGATGTGGGGCCCGTTACTCGTCCGGTCGCAGGTGACCACAAGAACCGTTTCGTTGTTGCCCAGCTCTACCCCTTCTGAGGCATGAGCCACGCATTTGGCTGATGTCGCACACGCCTGACCGATCATCGGACCTGTGACGCCCTCAGCTCCGATCATTCCGGCCATCCAAGGAGCGCCGTAGAAGCAGTTTTTCTGGGGTATAGTCAAGCCCAAGACGATTCCATCGAATAGGCTGGGGGTCATTCTCCTGGCCGGAAGAGCTCTCTTGCACACCTCGGCTGCAAAGGCCATCGAATGAAGATGGGCAAAACTGCCCTGCCACCGACAAAACGGCGTGCTCCAGTATCCATCATACGGAATGTATGCTTTTTCAAATGACATCGTTACCTCCAGATTCCTAGGCAAACTTGATTAGGCATGAGAAAATTCGGCATTCTTCTTGGGACCATGGTTGATAAAATTCTCCATCCCGATCCGCATGTCTTTAGTCCTCAGACACTTACCGAATGTCTTCGCCTCGTGGTTGAGACCTTCTTCGAGAGTCATCGCTGCCCCTCCGAGGACGGCCTCCTGAAGAATCTCATCGGTCTTACGAGAGAGGTGGCCGATATCCACATCTGGCAAAGATTCGGGGATCTCCAGCGGTTCTCTTTGGATCGAGGGAAGGCTGGCCTCTCCGGAGACAAGCTTCTTGACCAAGGCCACGGCCGCCGCTTTGATATCACCTTCAACCTCCTCCTGGATTAGCCCGATCTTCAACGCCTCTTCCGAAGATACGGGATTCCCAGTCCTTAGAATCGGCCAAGCAGCGGTAAGCCCCACCAGGCGAGGCAGTCTCTGGCTTCCTCCAAAGCCGGGGATAATACCCAATTTCGGCTCGGGCTGACCGGCCAGCATTGCCAATCCTTTTTTGGCAATCCGGGCCGTACAGGCCATAGCTATCTCGTTTCCGCCACCGAAAGCGAGGCCATTCAGAGCGCAAACGACTGGTTTTTCCAGATTCTCGATCAGGCTTAAGGTTTCCTGTCCCTTGAGGGCCAGAGCTTCTCCTTCCTCAGGGGTTCTCAGGCGGAGGATCTCGTTAATGTCAGCTCCCGAAACAAAAGCTTTGGTTCCAAAACCCGTCAACACCGCTCCTGTGGTCCGATCATCTTCTTTAATCTCGGAGAAAATCCTGTGGAGCTGTCCTATAATCGTCGAGTTTAAAGCATTCAGTTTATTCGGCCTGCGGATCGTCACGACGGCCACATCATCCACATCCTCTCGTAAGGCCATCGGGATATTCCATGGCTTTCCTGAAGCCGCCTGTTCTTTAAGAACCTGAGGGACGACAAAATCTGGCCATTCTTTGGCATAGGCTTCGACGAGTTCAAGAGCTCTCTCCACTCCCATCTTATTCATCATCCGGAAGGGCGGCTTCATCACTAAGGCATTCTCCACGCCCATCTCTATATCTGCCACACCAGAAATACCGGAATTAAGGATTTCGCACACGAGCCCGAAATAAGCTCCTTTTATCAAGTTGGAAATTCTTTCGAAGGTGCTCTCGCTGTAACTCACATCTTCACCCCTGCCCGGTGTGGCCCACCATTTTCCCGAGGCGATCTGTCTCTCGAGGATATCGGGAGAATGAAACCAAGGCATGATCTTCTCGTGCATTTGGGTCACGCCGTGCTGGGTGATCGGGTTTCCGCCAGTCAGGTTCATGGCCGTGAACGGCCCCACTCCCATCCCCAAGGCTCTCTGGACCATGGCATCGATCTGTTTAACCGTCCCCAAGCCTTCCTCGACTATAAGGGCCGCAGCCAGGAAGAGTCCTTCGAAGATCGGATCTAAGGCATAACCATACCGGCTCTTGACTCTGATTGGAGCCTTGCCTATCTGTTCGTAGAATCTCATCAAAAAATCTGTCACGTCTGCGGCCGTCTCCTGTCCGGGGACAATCTCGACGATGATGTTCCGTTCGGCGGGGAAAAAGTAATGGATAACCAGGCATCGGTTTTTTCCTTTGGCTTCCTCGAAGATATATTCCGGTTCCATGTGGGATGAGTTCGAAGCCAGGGTCGTTGTCTCGGAACAGACCTTTTCAAGCTCGGCGAATATTTTTCTTTTTATGGCGATGTCCTCTGTCGCCGCTTCGATCACCAGGTCCGCTCCTCCGAGCTCGGAATAATCCGTCGTCCACGAGATGTTGGCCAACATCGATTCGGCCTCATCCTTCTGGAAGGCTCCTGTTCTGACACCCCTGCCGATTTTGCCTTTGACACGGACTTCCCCAGATTTGAGGGCCTTCTCAGCGATGTCGACAACCACGACCGGAACGCCGTAGCGGTGGAGAACCTTGCTGAAGTAGAGGGCGATGTCGGGTCCGATGTTGCCGGAGCCGACGACTCCGACTTTATTGACAGATTTTCCGAAAACTTCCCAAGGCATAGTGTTCCTCCCTAGATTTTGTTTCGGTTAAAAAGATGTCCTCTCATCTGTTAGCAAAGAGATATTATTGGTTTTTAAGGCGGATATTCTCTATATTATAGAATTTTTCGAATGTCAAGTTTTTGAAAATCTATGTAAGCATCCTTATTT
>CAYGBF010000335.1:0-1643 GCA_964348035.1 uncultured Eubacteriales bacterium
AGAGCTATTCGCTTCTCTCTTCGGGATAGAGATCTTTTTAAGATTCAAATCAGGGCCATTCTCAGAGCCAGCTCTCGCAAGAATCTGAGAGTTCTGATTCCTATGGTGACAGAATTCGAGGAAATCGGGGAAATTAAAATGCTCTTCGAAGAGGTTAAGGATGAACTCAGATCCAGGAAGATCAAGTTCGATGAACGCCTTCCGCTGGGAGTGATGATAGAGGTTCCGGCCGCGGCAGCCATGACAGATGTGCTGATCGAAGAAGTGGATTATTTGAGCATCGGGACCAATGATCTTATTCAGTACTACTTAGCGGTTGACCGGTCGAACGAATTCGTTTCCTATTTGTACAAGCCTCTTCATCCGTCTATCCTGCGACTCATAAAATATATCATCGAAACGGCTCGCAGAAAGGGCAAAGAAATAACAGTCTGCGGGGAGATGGCGGCTGATCCTCTTTCGGCCATCGTCTTGCTCGGCTTCGGGTTGAGGAAGTTCAGCATGAATCCCATCTTTATTCCCAGGATCAAGAATGCTTTGCGTTCGGTTGAGTACAGGACAGCCAAAAACGTTGTTAGAAGAGCCATGGGTCTCAAGAGTGCCCAAGAAATCGAGGAATATATTATCGAAAAAATTTTAGTGAGACACCCAGAAGCCTTTCTAATGGGACAAATCACCTAACCTGGCTATTCAAAAAAAATGCCGGTACCTTAATCAACGCCTCCGTCCCGGCCCACCACGTCCCGGCCTATCACTCGACTCGTGAATAATCGAGGCTAAACCTGGATTGTTTAGGTTATGAGCCCTTTCAGTCTTTTATGCCTCGATCGTAGTCATCTTCGAGGCGGACGATATCGTCCTCATCCGACTCTCCAATCCATATTTCCATGACCCGGGCCTTTTCCGGGCCAAGGCAGCGGAGTCGGTGAGGTGCTTTTCTCGGGATGAAGATTTCTTCGTCTTTTTCTGGAGGCCAGGTTTGGTCACCGACAGTGATCTCCAGCCCTTTATCAAGAACCACCCAGAATTCGTCACGATGACGATGGTATTGAAGGGAGAGGGCCTGACCAGGATTGACGGTGATGATTTTTATGCTTCTGGCATCTGCATGAGGGTAGGAGCGGAATTTACCCCAGGGTCTGTGGTCTTCCTGAATGTTATTCCTGAAGCTGGCCTCGACTTTATCGGGCTCTTTGCCTTTCACCATGGTTGTCTTTGGAGGCCGATCACACCGGAGCATGACTCGGCGAGTCCCGAGTTCAGGAGGGCGAGTTTGTCCCCCTCTGTGGGCACTCCTTTTAACTGCGAGAAATTCCGATGTGGCCCTTGAATCAGAAGGGAACGTCGTCGTCTCCTTCTTCTTCCTCTTTTGTTTCTTTTTCTTCTTCAGGGAAGTCGGAGGAGGTTGGCTCTGTAAAGGTCTCCCTCTGTTCGGCATCCTCACGTTTGCCGAGGAGGACGATATTCCGGGCCTCGATTTCGGTCGTGTATCGTTTGTTTCCTTCTCTATCCTGCCAACTGCGGGTTCTGATCTTGCCTTCGAGAAGAATCTGTTTGCCCTTGTTCAGGTATTTTTCACAGAATTCAGCCAATTTTCCCCAGACGACGATGCGATGCCATTCGACCCGGACATCGCTCTCGTT
>CAYGBF010000336.1:0-6256 GCA_964348035.1 uncultured Eubacteriales bacterium
GAAGCTGGGTTGGCCTTCTATGGCCACCCCCCGTCGGGTATTCACTCGGACACCTGTTACACCTGGCGTGAATTTAATGGCATCGACCACGGTTCTGTTCAGAGAAGGTAACCGTTCTAAATCTTCGCTGTTCAGGTGGAAGCTTGTATCGGTGGAGGTTTTGTCGATGAGAGGAGTCTTGGCCGTAACGACGATCTCCTCCTTTATTTTTTCAAGCGTCATCATGATTTTTAAGTCGGTGACCTGGCCAAGACGGACGATCACGTTCTCCTGAGTGAGTGGAGTGAAGCCTTCAAGTTCGAAGCTCAAAGTGTATGTTCCTACAGGAAGTAGAGGGATGCGGAAGGTGCCGCTTTTCGAGGAGAGGACAGAACGTAATCCTTGAAGGCTGGGACTCCGGGCCACGATAACGACTCCTGGCAGGCCTTTTCCTCTTTGGTCCACGACTTTGCCTTGGATGTCCCCAGTTTCCTTGGCCTGCATCATCGGAGTCATCATAAGATACACCATGAAGAAGGATAAGAAAATTTTCATTCTGTTCATGTGATTCTTTCTTTTCTGTCTGTGTGAACTTTGACTTGCCATTTAACCTTAAGAGTTACGGGAAACTTCCCGCAACTTGGACTTTCAGATGCAGGAGATGTCTGACACGGCTTCTCTCTGGAGTATGGTGTGAAGAAAGAAGCGCTTATTTCTTTTTCTTTTTGATCTTCTTTTCGGTGGCTTTCTTGGCTGTTTTTCCGTATTTTTTGATGAATTTTTCTGTCAGATCACGAGCTTCTGTGTCTGTGTATTGTTTTGGAGGTGACTTCATGAAGTAAGAAGATGGGGCAAAGAGAGCGCCGGAAATTTTATTGTTGAGAGCCAGCTTGCAGCAGCGGATAGCATCGATAACCACTCCTCCGGAATTCGGGGAGTCTTCGACGGATAAGCGGCAGTCGAGATAGGTGGGAACATCTCCGAAATGCCGGCTCTCGATCCGCAGGAAGCAGAGTTTGTTGTCTTTCTGCCAGGGAACGTAATCACTGGGCCCGACATGGATGTTATCCGGATCGATATCGAGTCCTCTCGCCCTGATCTGAGAGGTGACGGCGTTTGTTTTGGATTTTTTCTTGGAGGCCAGTCGTTCTCGTTCCAGCATGTTCAGGAAGTCCGTGTTTCCTCCAGTGTTTAGCTGATAGGTTCTGTCGATGGGCATGCCGCGGTCAAGATAGAGGTTGGCGAGGGTTCTGTGGAGGATGGTGGCTCCGACCTGTGATTTTATATCATCTCCGATGATGGGCAGGTTCTTTCGCTCAAATCGTCTCTGCCAGTATTTCTCGCTGGCGATAAAGACAGGAATACAATTGATGAAGGCACAGCCTGCGTCCAGTACCTGTTCGACGTACCATTTTGTGGCCTCTTCACTCCCGACGGGGAGGTAGCTGATCACCACATCTGTTTTGGTCTCTTTCAGGATTCCGACGACATCGGACGTAGCTCCAGGGGCTTTTTTAATGATCTCGGAGAGGTATTTACCCAGCCCATCGTGTGTCATTCCCCGATGGACTTTCACGTTGGAATTGGGGACGTCAGCAAATTTCACCGTGTTGTTGGGCGGCGTGAAGATTGCTTTACTGAGGTCCTTCCCCACTTTATTCCGATCGATATCAAAAGCGGCCACGAATTCGATATCCCGAATGTGGTAACCGCCAAGATTGACGTGCATGACTCCAGGAATAAAATCCGTCGCCTTAGCGTTTTTATAATAGTGCACTCCTTGAATTAAAGACGAAGCGCAGTTCCCGACTCCGATGATAGCCACTTTG
Organism: uncultured Eubacteriales bacterium; assembly: GCA_964348035.1. Taxonomy (GTDB): domain Bacteria; phylum Acidobacteriota; class Aminicenantia; order Aminicenantales; family Aminicenantaceae; genus CAYFXE01. The sequence goes on from CAYGBF010000336.1 coordinate 1,809, forward strand.
ATTTTATCCATTCCTTCACTCCTCCTTTTTTTGGTTCATTTGTTTTTCGATTTTTCTGACGTAGAATGTTCTCTGAAAGGCTGTAAAATTAGATATTAAGGCAATCACACCTAAGACAGCGATCATGACCGGATCAAAGATTTTGGCCAGTGAGCCGATGATCGAGCCGAGGCAGAGAAGAACCAGCCTTTCGGCTCTCTGCATAATGCCAATTTTACACTCGACCCCTAATCCCTCTGCCCTCGCGCGTGTGTAGCTGACCATGGCCGATCCGAGGAAGGCCAAAATCGCCACCCAGAGAGCCCAATGATTCCTGAAGTAGGCGGCCAGGCCGATATACAAGAAAAACTCAGAGTATCTGTCCAGCGTGGAATCGAATATCGCTCCGAAAAGGGAAGTGCGGTTTGTCCCTACGGCCACTTTTCCGTCAAGTATATCGAATATGCCGCAGAGTATGATAACCAGACCCGCATACAGCGGCTTTCCGAGATAGAAAAGGGTACCGGCTCCTATTCCGGCGATCAAGGCGGCAAGACTTATGGTATTGGGATTAACCTTGAGCTTGATGAGAAGGCTGGCCACGTGGGTCATCAGGTCGAGGGAAGAGGAGATGAGTCTTTTTGGTAAAATCCTGTTCGCCTGCTGAGTCTGGGTGCTCATCGGGTTTCTCTTTAATCAGGGATTTAGAAGCACAAATACTCTAATATTAATCCAGATTCCTGTCAACCCTCGGGGTCAGACTTTGAAAACTTGAGTAATGTTGCAGTGAGGCAATACTGTCAATAAAATAATTCAAGTTTTCAAAGTCTGACCCCAAAATCTTAATCGATTTTGATTTTTTTTCTTTTCGCTTTTGTCTTCTCTCCTTTTTTCTCCAAAGCTTCGATTTTGGCATCTATGAGCGACCGCAGTGCCAGGAGCATCTCCTTCCGGGCTTTGAGGACGTGATCGACTGTCTTTTCGGGAAAAAAGAAGGAAAAGATGTCCTCCGGTATAGAGATTCTAATCTCACGATTTTTTGCTTCGCTCATCGACTCACCTCCTTTTCTTGATGCTATTGAGATTTTAATGGCGGAAAGATATTTTCAGCTTGTCGCTCTCGAATTTGGCCTCTTTGATCGAAAGGTTAAGCAGTGTCTGAGGGAGGAGAATATTCCTCTTGTAGCTGCCCACTTGGATGCTTAGCTCATCTCCTTTCAGCGAAAGATCCAATGCTGTTTTCTCCACGAAAGGCAGGTGGAGGAACATGTCAAACCCTCCGTCTGCTTTTTCGATCTGAATCGGGCTTTTCTTGAAGAACAATCGAGTCGGATCTTTCTTCCCGTAAACCTTAACGGCCAACCTGGAGAGTAACTCATGTCCGATGATTTCCTGAGTGAAGAGTTCTGAGGACAGGATCGGCAACGGCGAAAAACACTCTTTGATCATCTGGAGGTACTTGGTTTGTGTGGTTTTCCATTCCTTAAAATACACATCTTTGACTTCGGGAGGAAGAATCCGGTTGACGATGATCAGATCCACTGCATAGCCGAACAGACTAAAAAACGTGAAGGCTCTCTGGGCCTCCTTGATGACCATTTTTTCGGGATTGATGATCAGCCGGATAGAAGTCTTTTGGGTATCAGACAAAATATCTTTCGTCTCTGCCAGCTGGGTGGTCAAATTTTTCATGGCTGCGAAGACTTTGTCTTCTGGAAAGGGAAACGGAAGAACTCGGCTGGCCACCGGTCGGACAGCTTTAGCCGCGGTTCTCTGGATGGGGAAGATGTGTTTCAGGTACCAACTCGTCACTTCCGGCGCGCTCAGCAGTCTGAGCGTATCTCCAGTCGGAGCACAATCCACGATAATCACATCATAGTCTGAAGATTTGTGATAGTTGCGAATCTCCATCAGGCTGAAGAGCTCCTCCATTCCGGGGAAAATGCTCATCTCTTCGGCTTCGATCGTTTCGAGTCCTTGAGAAGAAAACAGGGCCACGAGGTAGGTTTGAATTTCTCCCCATTTCTTTTCGATTTCCTTTAGGGCATCAATTTCCTGCCCATATAAGCGAGGACCGATTCGCCGAGGCTGGCTGGAGAGTTGGGTTTCGAAGGAATCAGAAAGACTGTGGGCAGCATCAGCCGAGAGGATGAATGTTCTGTAGCCCTTCTTTGCGGAATGGAGAGCCGTGGCTGCAGCCAGAGTCGTCTTCCCGACGCCTCCTTTACCTGTAAACAGGATGATCCGCATTCTGTCCTCTCTATCGTGTCCACAATAATTTTATCACTCATATGGTGTTAAATTAAAGAGAAAAGCAGTCTATCTCTTTTTTTCTTGATTTCATGAGTTATTTGCATTAATAATTTATGTTCAGCTCTGAGAAAGTCTTCAGCCATGCTTGAGTGGAATTTATCCAAAAAAGATCGAGATTCTGACCGTCCCTGGGTAGGCTGGCTTTGTACTTATACTCCTGAAGAAATCATCTATGCTTCTGGGTTCCATCCTTTTCGTCTCAGAGAGGATAGGCCATCCACTAAAATGGCCGACACATACCTTCACTATAATCTGTGTCCTTACGTACGAAGTTGTCTGGATATTGGATTGAGAGGAGAAATCCCGCAGATGAAAGGGATTATCCTCCTCAGCTCGTGTGATGCCATGCGCAGTCTCTACCACGTTTGGCGCCACTACCTTTCTCCGTCTTCCTTTGTCCATTTCATGAATATCCCTAAAATCACAGGCACCCGGGCTGTGGAGTTTTTCAAAAAGGAAATCCAGAAACTGGTGGATGTCCTTGCAGAATACAGGGGATCCGAGATAAAAGATTCCAATCTTGTTGAGGCTGTAGGGATATATAACGAAAGCAGAAGCTTGATGAGCGAGCTCTATGAATTGAGAAAAGAGGCAAACCTCGGGTTGACTGGAGCTTTGGTCTACAAGATCGTCCAATCCAGCCAAAGCATGCCCAAAAAAGCCTTCAACCGAAAACTGAAGGAATTCCTCTCTGATGCCAAGAAACGAGCAGAGCAACCCTCTCAGTCCATCGGCCCGAGAATCATGATCGTGGGTTCGCTCTTGCCGGATCTTCAGATTGTACAGATCATCGAAGACGCCGGTGCCCTCATCGTCAGCGATGATTTGTGTTTTGGAAACCGCTATTTTGATGGAAATATCGAAAAAGGTGATGATCTTCTTGAGGCTATAAGCCAACGTTATTTGAATAAAGCGCCTTGTGCCCGGATGAAAGAGACAGGCCTTCGTCTGGAAAGAGTGAAAAGTCAGATAGAAGAATTCAAAGTGGATGGTATCATCTACCTATCTCTCAAGTTCTGTGACAACCACCTGTATGATTATCCGGTTTACCGGGAATACTTCCGAGAAATCAGGGTGCTCGTACTCCAGATAGAGGAAGATTTTACAGGAGGGAATATCGGTCAGATCAGGACCAGAATAGAAGCATTTATCGAAATGCTGTAGGATCTAGATGATGCGAGAAACGAGAGCTAAACCTCATAAACCTCTTCTCACGAGAGAAATGCTCAGGAAAGAGAGCTTTTACCTCAAGCTTAAACTCCTCAACAGGGCGCGCATAAAAGATACTCGGCTCAAAGCCTCCAAAAAGATGGTGGAGATGGTTGTTGATTTAAGCCGGAATGCCTATAAAGAGAAGAGTCCGGTCGTGCTCTCTTCACTTTGGTCTCCTTCAGAAATATACTATGCCATGGATATCATTCCGCTCAACCCGGAATCGGTCGCCGCAAACCTGGCCAATTTCGGATTGGCCGATGAATACTTGGCAATTGCCGAAAAGCATTTTCATCCCCCCGAGACATGCTCGATGCTTCGCTGTGCTGCAGGAGCGGCGATCGAGAAGTTCTTTCCTCAGCCAGCGGCTGTCATCGCCACGACTCATCTTTGTGATGCTGGAGCCAAGATAAGTTCGATGGCCAGCCGGATATACGGCTGCGAATATTTTTTGATCGACATCCCTCAGGAGAGGGGAGAAGAAGCCGTATCTTATGTCGCTCAGCAGCTGGAGGAAATGGCTCATGGTTTGAGTGATATCGTCGGAAAAAAGTTGGATAAGGAGAAACTCTCCCGGGCGATCGAACTCTCCAATCAAGCCAGAACCCATGCCATCCAGGCTAATGAGATGCGTCAAGCTGTGCCCACTCCGATGCGGGGAAGCGAAGCCCTCGGCTATCTTTACTTGATCGGGCTTGGGTTTGGGGCAAAGCAAACTTTGGCAATCTACCGTGCAATGGCTCAAGAGCTCAGAAAAAGAGTGGCCAAGAAATTCACACCGATCGAGGAAGAGAAGTACCGATTGCTCTGGCTACATATAAAACCATACTTCCGGAACAATCTTTTTCATTATCTCGAAAGAGAGCGGAAAGCGGCCATCGTTTTTGATGAGATCAACTATATTTTCTGGCCAGAATTAGATCCACAAAGGCCCTTTTATAGTG
>CAYGBF010000337.1:0-2569 GCA_964348035.1 uncultured Eubacteriales bacterium
TGCACATTCGTCCCCGAGTCCGGTGAAAAATTCACTGTCGTCGGCTCTTTCCCACCCTTCTCACCGGGTGAGATGCTCAAGATTACCGGTAAATGGGAAATAAACGCCAAATTCGGCAAACAGTTCAAGGTCGATAACTTCATTCCAGTGCTTCCCTCCTCGATCAAGGGAGTGGAAAGGTTCCTCTCCTCCGGCCTGATCAAGGGCGTTGGCTCGGTCCTGGCCAAAAGGATCGTCAAGAAATTCGGCGAAAAAACCATAGATATAATCTCCAAAACTCCCGCCAAACTCAACCAGGTTGAGGGCATCGGCCGCCGCAAATTGAGCGAGATCAAGAAATCCTGGACCGAACACCAGAAAATAAGCGACCTGATTATATTCCTTCAAGAGCACAACATCTCCACCACCTTGGCCATAAAAATCTACAGCCAGTACGGAGACGATTCCTACCGCGTCCTTAAATCCAATCCCTACCAGGCCTGCCATGACATCTGGGGAATCGGGTTCAAAACCGCCGACCAGATGGCCCTGAAGCTGGGGATGAGCCCTTTCTCGCCTGAAAGAATCAAAGCCTTCATCCGCTACCTGATGGAAAAGGACACAGAACAGGGACATGTGTTTTCGCTCCAAGAAGATGTCTATGAAAACTGTTCCAAAGAGCTAGAGGTCGAAATCACCCAAATAGAGGGTGCCCTCGAAGACCTTATCCGAAACAAACTCATCGTGGCCGAAAACGTGAACGGCAAGAGAGCGCTGTATCTGCCTTTCTTCTACCAGGCCCAGGAAGAGGTGGTCCGCCTCATCCACGAGTTGGCCTCTTATCCGTTTCTCAAACCTTCACTCGATGTGGACGAAGCCACTGCTGCCGTCGAGGTAGACATGAGCCTGATTTTTTCTTCTAAACAGAAGCTGGCGATAAAAGAAAGCTTTCTCAAGAAAATTTTGGTCATAACCGGTGGTCCGGGCACAGGAAAGACCACGATCATCAAAGCCGTGGTGGATATTTTCGAAAAATGGGGAAAAGGCGTTCTCCTGGCCGCTCCGACCGGCCGGGCCGCCAAAAGAATAAGCGAGGCCACCGGACGCGAGGCCAAGACTATCCACCGCACCCTGGAGTTTAACCCGAAGCAGGGAAACTTCAGGCGGAACGAGAGGCGCCCTTTGGACGGCGACGCCCTGATCATCGATGAATTCTCGATGGTCGACCTCCCTCTTATGTACTCGCTGCTCAAGGCTGTCCCTCCCCATATGCGGCTCATCCTGGTCGGGGATAAAGACCAGCTGCCCTCGGTCGGGCCCGGCAATCTCCTCCGGGACATCATCGAGTCCCGGAGAGTCGAGGTGGTCAGGCTGGATGAGATCTTCCGCCAAGAGGAGGGCAGTCTTATCGTCCTCAATGCCCACCGGGTGAACGAAGGGCTGTCGCTCAAATACCCACCCCGTGGTGAGGAGGATGCCGATTTTTACTTCATCCGCCGCGACGACGAGCGAAAAGCCTACAACACCATCATCAATCTCTGCTCCTGGCGCATCCCCAAAAAATTCAACCTGCCCCGCCTCTCGCCCGATATTCAGGTCATAAGCCCGATGTACAAAGGCCTGATCGGGGTCGACAACCTCAACACCCAGCTCCAGAGAGTCCTCAACAAATACGGACAGCGTTTGCGGTTCGGGACTCGGGAGATCCGCCATCATGACAAGGTCATGCAGATCCGGAATAACTACGAGAAAGAGGTCTTTAACGGCGACATCGGCCTCGTCGCTCACGTCGACCCGTCTGCCTTACGCATAGGGGTGGACTTTGACGGAAGGATGGTTTTCTACCAGAAGGAGGAGCTCAACGAGCTGGTCTTGGCCTACGCCATATCAGTCCACAAATCCCAGGGCAGTGAGTTCCAGGCTGTGGTCATGCCCCTCCTGCCGCAGCATTACATCATGCTCCAGAGAAACCTGTTCTACACAGCCCTGACCCGGGCCAAAAAATTGAGTGTCATCGTCGGCTCCTACAAGGCTCTCTACATCGCCATCAAAAACGAAAAGCCTGTCAAACGGAATTGTCTTGTCAAACAGAAACTGATGGCCTATAGTCATAAATAAAAACGGAAAAATTGGGGATCCTCCCGATTTTAGAGGAGGTGCATATGAAGAGGCGATATCGGTATTTATTTCCGATCGGCGCCGTGCTTGTCATCGTCGTTCTCTTGATCGCCGAAACTCTGATCGTCAAGGTCCAATCCACGTCCTTAAGGAAGGAACCGAAGTTCTACGCTCGAGTGGTCTCAACCCTTAAAGCCGGCGACAGCTTGGAAAAAATCAGCTCTCAGGCTGGCTGGATCCAGGCGAGGACTCAGGCCGGTATCGTGGGCTGGGTTCATTCCAGTGCGGTCAAGTCAAAAAAGTTCAGTCTTCTGGCCATGGATAAGTCCCTCAAGACCCAAGCCTCGGCCGATGAAGTGGCCCTGGCTGCCAAAGGATTCAACAAACAGGTCGAAGAAAGTTACAAAGCCAAGAATAAAAACTTGAGTTACGCATGGGTCGACAGGATGTTACAGATGAAGATCTCAGCAGC
>CAYGBF010000338.1:0-14148 GCA_964348035.1 uncultured Eubacteriales bacterium
CGTTATCGACTATTGGCGGAAGCGAAAACTGGACACCTTCTCCTTCGATCGGCCTCACTCCTGGGATCAAGATAGACCCTCGTACGAAATTCCTGATAAAGAACCCTCTATCGTCTCAAAATATGAACTCAGTCAGATCCGAGAAAAAATCGAAACCGCTTTAGGAAAAATCCCCCCTGCTCTCAGAGAGCTCTTCATCTGGAGACACATCAATGATTTGAGTTACGATGAGATGGCAGAAATAAAGGACATGCCTGTCGGGACAATAAAAAACAGAGTTTTCCAAGCCAAGGAAATGATCCGCCACCTTCTGGAGGATAAATCATGAACTGCTTGCGTGTGGATCAGGTGTATCTTTATCTGGAGGAAGAACTCCCTCTGTCAAAAAAAAACAGGGTCAAAGAGCATCTGTCTTCCTGCTCAAAATGTCGGGATGCTGTCGAAGAAAGACGGCGGCTGCTCCAGGCCTCGGAAAGTCTTTCTCTCTGGGAAGCTCCTCCAGATTTTACGCACCAGGTTATGGCCCGGCTCTTCCCGGTCCGAATGTCCATCCGGAAGTGGATCGCCGTGACAGCGGCGGGATTCGCCTTGATGGCTTTCGTGTTTTTGGCTTATATCATGTTTTCTGGGCAAACTCTAGTGAGTTCTCTCAGCAGTATCGGTCTCAGATCATTGAACCTTCTCCGTTCGGTTTCCGTTTTCCTCCTCAAGATCGTTAAGCTCATCGGTCTTCTCATCCGGGTCATCGTCCAGATTTTCGAGATTTTTATCCAGTTTTTGGCCCGTTTGACGGCGATGATCAGTCCTGAAGTGCAGATTGTCCTGATCATCCTCACCGTTATTCTATCGACTTCACTCCTTTTCGGAGTGAGGCGGAAATTATTAACCGGAGACAAAGCATGAAAAATAAACGCCTTTTCCCTCTGATCTTTCTTTTACTCCTCTCCCTCTCCCTACCCCTGTCCGCTCAAGGGGTTGTGATCAAAAAAGACATCCATGTGGCCGAAGATGAGGTTCAAGATAACGTCATCTCATTGGGGGGTGAGGTTCTCATCCAAGGCAAAGTCGAGGAAAGCGTCGTCGCCTTCGGCGGGACAGTCACGATTGAAGGGGAAGTGGGAGAAGTCGTTCTTGGCCTCGGCACCCAGATAACACTCAAATCGACGGCCAAAATCAACGGCGATGTCGTCTCCTTGGGAGGGACCCTAGACAAAGAACCGGGAAGCCGTGTGGATGGCGATACCATTTATATGGAGATGGAAAGTCTGAAAGATGTCTTCTCAATCCTGGGGGGTTTCGGGATTGCCGGTCTGATCCCGATTCTCATCATCATCAAACTGATTACCCTATTTATCTGGTTTATACTGGCCGTGATCCTAGCGGCCTTCTTCCCTCGTCAGCTATCCCTGGCTTCTTCTCAAATCCGCAAATCCTTCTGGCCCGTGTTCGGTACGGGTCTCCTGACGATCATCATCTTTATCGGACTCTTTATCTTTTCGGCCTTGCTCTGTTTCATTCTTATCGGCATTCCGATTCTGTTGGCCCTCATCATCATCGGCGTGGTCATCAAAATATTCGGCCGTGTTGTCCTTTTCTATTTCTTCGGAGAAAGCCTGGCCAGGGCTTTCGGCAGTAAACAACCCAGCGCCTTCTTGGCTGTTCTCTTGGGTCTGATTTTAGTGGGAGTGATCAGCTTTATCCCGATTCTGGGTTCACTGTTTTCGTTTGTGCTGAGCATCCTTGGTTGGGGAGTCGTCATCCGCACCAAATTCGGAACGACGGAAAACTGGTTCCGGAGGAAATAGAAGAGAAGAGGAATGATTCTTTTTTTATTCTTACTGGATCCCCGCCGAAGTTTATACCTATGAAAGCAGGTACCCAGGCTTGTTCCTGCGGAAGCGGGAAACCAGAATTTTTTTTTACTTGATCCCCGCAGGCGCGGGGACAAGCTGGATTCCAGCCGCAGCCTGTGCCCGCCCCTGCCTGCGCAGGTACAGGCTCCGGCGGGTGCTGGAATGACGAGAAGGGAAAAAAAGAACCGTCCTTTTTTCTATAGTTCGAGGATTTCTTTTTCCTTGGCAGTTGCGATTTCGTCTAATCTCTTCGAGTACTCTTCGGTCAATTCATTAAGCTTGTCATAACCCCAAAATTTATCATCCTCCGTGATTTCCTTCTCTTCTTCCAGGAATTCGATCTCCTCCTTGCTTTCTCTTCTCATGTTCCGAAGCACTGTCTTCTCTTCCTCTAACGAACGCTTGACGTGTTTGGCGATGTCTTGCCGTCTCTCTTCATCCAACGGAGGAATCGGGATTTTTAATGTCTTGCCGTCATTGATGGGGTTGAGTCCGAGATCGGCAACTCGAATGGCTTTCTCGATCGCTTCGAGAAGCGTCGGGTCCCAGGGTTGAACCGTGATCAACGTGGGATCAGGAACTCCGAGGGTTGCCATCTGATTTATCGGCGTCATCGTTCCGTAGTAATCCACTTTTATACCTTCGAACATCTGGATACTCGCCCTTCCAGTTCTCAGCTTACTCAGGTCACTCCGAAAATGTTCCACGGATCCCTTCATCTTTTTTTCAAGATCCCTTAATATTTCCTTAACCATCTGTATGCCCTCTACAAATAGAATAAATTTGAGCTATGTGAACATCCCTTCTCAGGGAGTGAGGATTGATCTTCACCAGACTCGAGTTCCCACCTTCTGCCCCAGAACCGCTTTCTTGATGTTTCCCTTCTTCCTTAAGCTAAAGACTATGATCGGCATGTGATTGTCTTGGCACAGAGAAACGGCCGTGGTGTCCATGACTTTCAATCCCTTTTTAATCACATCCAAATATTTGATGGAAGTAAATTTTTTGGCGGTCTTATCGACCATAGGGTCAGCAGAGTAGACGCCATCGACCTTGGTCGCTTTCAGTATCACATCGGCCTTGATCTCTAATGCCCTCAGCGCAGCGGCTGTATCTGTCGTGAAAAAAGGGCTCCCTGTGCCCGCGCTGAATATGATGATCCGTCCTTTATCGAGATGCCGGATGATTCTTCTCCTTATGAAAGGCTCGGCGACGGCTTTGATCTCCATGGCTGATACGTGTCTCGTGAAGACGCCTTCTTTTTCCAGAGCATCTTGGAGGGCAATTCCATTCATGACCGTCGCCAGCAAGCCCATGTAATCCGCCGAAGCTCGATCCATCCCAGCTTTGGAACCATGAACGCCGCGAAAAATATTCCCACCGCCGATCATGATGGCCACCTGGACGCCCAAATCATGAACCTCCTTAATCTCTCTGGAGATAGACGATGTGATCTCGAGGTCTATGCCGTAATCGTATAATCCGAGGAGAGATTCCCCCGAGAGCTTGAGTAATATTCTCTTGTAGGCAGGTTTCGGTCGAGCCATGTTGGCCACACTATGGCTTGCCCAACTCGAACCGGGCAAACCTTCTGACTTTTATATTTTCCCCGACTTTGGCGATAAAAGACGCGATAAGCTCCTTGACGGATATTTTATCGTCTTTGATGTAGGCCTGTTCAAGAAGGCAGACATCCTGGAAGAACTTGCCTAATTTTCCTTGTACAATTTTCTCGATGATCTCCGGAGGTTTGTCGGAATCCTTGAATTGCTCGCGGATGATTTCACTCTCTTGTTCCATGACTTTTTTGGGAACATCCTCCGAGGAAACATACTGGGGATTTGCGGCCGCGATATGCATAGCAATATTCTTGACCAATTCTTTGAATTCCTCGTTGCGGGAGACAAAATCAGATTCGCAATTGACCTCAACCAGGACTCCGATCTTCCCGTTGAGATGAATGTATGACCCGACGGTTCCTTCTCCTGTTTCCCGTCCCATCTTTTCCTTAGCTCGGGCGTGCCCCTTCTTCCTCAGAATAAGGATGGCTTTCTCGATATCGCCTTTGCTCTCTTGGAGTGCTGTCTTACACTCCATCACTCCGATTCCAGTTCGCTGGCGAAGCTCCTTGACCATCTCCGCAGTGATGTCCATCTTATCTCCTCTATTTTGCCGGTTCCTCAGAACTCGTAGGGCTGCTTTCTTCCTTCTTATCTGTAATCTCTTCCGCAACCTCGGAGTCAGGAGTCGGTTCTTCTTCGGCCTGAGCCTCTTCTTCCTCTTTCTTGGCTTCTTGAAGTTCTTTCTCGATCTTTCTTTTCTTTCCTTCGAGAATAGCCTCTGAGATCTTAGACGTAAACAACTCGATCGCCCTGACTGCATCATCGTTCCCTGGGATGGGATAATCTATATTCTCTGGATCTCCGTTGGTATCCACCACGGCCACAATCGGAATCTCCAGCTTCAGAGCTTCGTTCACCGCTATGTCTTCCTTTATGGAATCGATGATGACCACCGCTCCTGGAAGTCCGGTCATGCTTTTCAGCCCCCCTAAGTTCTTGGAGAGTTTCCTGAAGACCTTTTCCAGCTTGGACTGCTCTTTCTTACTGAGAAGATCCCACCGTCCGTCTTCCTTCATTTCTTCTAGCTCGACCAGCCTTTCTATTCCTCCTTTGACAACATCGAAGTTGGTCAACAACCCACCGAGCCAGCGCTGGTTAACGTAGCTAGATTCGCATTTGAGCGAGTATTCTTTTATGATATCTTGAGCCTGCTTCTTGGTACCAACCAGAAGAATTTCTTCCCCGCCCTCTACAACACTGGAAATGAACTGGAGGGCTTCCTTGAAGATCTTTATCGTTTTCTGTAAATCTATGATATAGATACCGTTCCTCTGCCCGAAGATGAAATCTTTCATCTTTGGGTTCCACCTTCTTGTCTGGTGGCCGAAATGCACTCCTGCTTCCAACAGTTCCTTCATCGTAACAGACACCAACTCTCTTCCTCCGCTTATCTTTTATGGTATTGGGGAGCCTTTCGCGCGCCCAGCAATCCATATTTCTTTCTCTCCTTTACCCGGGAGTCTCTCGTCAGCAAACCGGCTCCTTTGAGGGTTTGCTTCAACTCTCTGTTGAACTCCACCAGTGCCCTCGAGATACCCAAACGGATGGCCTCGGCTTGACCATTTCTCCCTCCCCCGTTGACTCGGATAAAGAGGTCGAACTTTTTTTCTGTCTCGGTCAGCATGAGCGGCTGCTTGATGGTATTCTTCAGGCTGTCCAGCGTGAAATACTCGACGAACGGACGAATCCTCTTATTCACATGCAGGGTGATGTCACCCTTGCCTGGACGAAGAAAAACTCGGGCTATGGACGTCTTTCTCTTTCCGGTTCCGTAATACTGAATTAAACTCAACTTACCTCCTAGAACTGATATTCCTGCGGCTGTTGCGCCTGGTGGGGATGGTCAGGGCCCCGGTAGACCTTCAGCTTTTTATGGACAGCCCGGCCAAGCTTGTTTTTGGGAATCATACCCCAAACAGCTTTCCGGATGACCTCTTCTGGCTTCTTATCCAAGAGCTCTTTGAACGTTTTTTCCTTCACTCCGCCAGGATAGCCAGAATGAGAGTAATATTTTTTCTGTTCGATTTTTTTCCCGGTTACTTTGATCTTCTCGGCGTTGATAACGATCACAAAATCTCCGCAGTCCCTAAAATCAACATACTTCGGATTCTTCTTGCCCCTCAGTAAGACAGCAACCTCGGTAGCCAGACGGCCCAGAACTTTGTCCTCGGCGTTGATGAGCCACCATTTCCTCTCGATTTCGTCCTTTTTGGGCACGTATGTTTTCATCTTAATCGACCATGTTGATTTTTGAGAGTGATGTCCTAAAATACTAAATCTAAGGTTTATTGTCAACCACTACAGGCGGCAGAATCAATCGTTTAGCCAGGGTAGGCGAGGTCTGTCACTAATGAATCCAGACGCGCGGCTTTCGCTGGCGGGCGTATATTTTAATCAATCCCAGACCAATTAAAAATCCCCCGATATGAGCAAACCAAGCCACTCCTCCGCCGAGACCGATGTTCAGGACCTGGGCAAAAAACCATATCCCGAGGACAAACGCAGCCGGAATCGGAATGATCCGGATGAAGAAAAACAGAAAAACCAGGGTTAGAACCCGAGCTCGAGGGTACAGGATCAGATAAGCTCCGAGCACTCCAGCAATGGCGCCGCTGGCTCCGATCATCGGTACTTGAGAGTTCGGGTTAAATATGATATGGGTCAGGCTGGCTCCCAGCCCAGAAAGAAGATAGAAAATCACGAACCGGATCGGGCCTAAAAAATCCTCGATGTTGTTGCCGAATATCCACAGATAGAGCATGTTGCCGAGGAGGTGGAATATCCCTCCGTGAAGGAACATCGAGGTGATCAAAGCCAAAACGGGAGAAACTCGAGGAAAAGAAGAAATAGAGGTAAAATGAGTGATTTCATACGGAATGGCTCCCATTTTATAGACATAATACTGAAGTCCCGGACCAGATAGGGATTGATAGAAAAAAATCAGGATATTCAGTCCAATGAATAAAACCGTCACATACGGAAAACGGGAAGTCGGATTATCATCCTTAAGAGGGATAAACATTATGCAAGAGGCTTATGAGATCAAAAAAATGGATTTCCAGCCGGGCGAGATTATCTTATCTCAGACTCCCTTAACTCTCGTTCCAGCTTCTTTCTCTCCATCTGTCTTTTTCTTGTTTCCTGGAATCTTTCGATGTATATATCGGCTTCTCTGTTGTAACGCTCAGCTTTCTCTGGCTCAAGTTTAGCCAGCACGCTCTTGTACAGGACGCCTAACCAGGAATAGGGTTCGGGATAGGTCGGATCCAACTCGCTGGCTTTCTTCAAGGCCTTCTCACTATCATGGGCCAAACCCAGACGCTCGGCTTTGGGAAGAGTCGGAATACGGTACGCTTTTGACCAGCGGTTGACGCCTTTAGACAGCCAAGCGGATGGGTTTTCAGGCTCCATCTGGATGCGTCTTTCGTGGAAATAATTGGCCTTATCAAATTCAGGACGCGGCGATATGCCTTCATAAAATTGGGCGATGTAAGCGTAACCCTGTGGGTCTTCCGGATCGGCTTCGATTCTACGCAGGAACATCTCCTCGGCCTTCTGGAAAGGTGTTTTCTTTTCCGAGGCTTCCTCTGCCTCTTCATCCTGTTTGCCTGAATATCTTTTATAAAATTCAGCGACAACAGAGTAATTGCTCATGTTCGTTGGTTCCATATCCAGGATTTTTAGATACTGGTCTTCTGCTTTTTCAAAATCCCGGAGCTTATCATACATGTCTCCAAGAGAGTAGATGATATCTTTGTTAGTGGGATCAATTTCTACGGCTCTATTCAAAGCCTCGAGAGCCTTATCAGCTTTCTCCATGTTTTCTGGGGACTCGACTCCAGGCCTGAAGAGGCTCTTGTAGGATTCCCCCAAGAAGCGATGGGCCTCGACGAGCTCAGGGTTATAATTTAGAGCTGCCTCGTATTCTTCGATGGCTTGACGATAACGGCCATCACCGAAGAGGCTGTTGGCTTTATTGAAATGATAATTCGCTTTGAGTCGGCCAGGATTCAGTTTGCTACAGCTCGTGGCAGCAAGGATGAATGTCAAAGCAAGCAGGATGACAAGTGTGGTGTTTCTGATATTTCGGATCATCTTGACCTCCTTTTGGGCACGTTCTCTGTAAGTTTAAAAGAATTATATAAAGGAATAGCCCATTAAAGTCAAGGGAAACATGGGATTGTACTTTTTGCAAGAGGGCCCAGTCTTTCCTCCCAAATGTGCCGTCTCCAACAAGTTAACTTTCATTGTCCTTTTTTTAAGAAGAGTCGGATGGGAGTCCCATAAAAGCCAAATCTCTCTCGCAGGAGCCGGACAAACTTTTTCTCGTACGAGGGACCTAGGGACACTCTGGAATGGGTAAACAGGAGGAATGTGGGCGGAAGAATTCTGATCTGCGTCATGTACTTTATCTTGATTCTTCTCTTTTTCTTGGAGAGTGGAGGATAGTTCTCGTTAATCCAGTTCAAGAACTGATTCAACCGAGATGTCTTGACTTTCTGACAGCCTGCGGTAAAGACTTCCTCAGCAACATCGAGGATTCGTATCACTCTTTTCCCCGTCACGGCCGATATAAAAAGCACGGGGGCGTAACCGACAAAATAGAGTTTACTAAAAATTCTTTCTCTAAATTCATCAACCGAACGGGAATCCTTCTCGATCAAGTCCCATTTGTTGACAACGATGATCATCGGCATACCCGATTCTTGAGCGAGATGAGCGATGGCAGTATCCTGACGGGTTGGCAATTCCTGGGCGTCCAGGACAAGACAGATGACATCTGCTCGAGCGATGTCTTTTTTGGCTTTGATGATACTGGCTTTTTCTCTTTTGTCCCGGGTCCGGCTTAGCTTCCGGATTCCGGCTGTGTCAACCAATAAAAATCCTTTCTTATTCCGCTGGATCAGAGTATCCGTACTGTCTCGTGTTGTTCCTGGAATTTCGCTGACGATCAGCCTTTCCTCGCCGCTGAGTCGATTGACGATGGAAGATTTTCCGACGTTGATGCGGCCGACGACGGCTATCCTTAACGGCCTAAGCTCTGTTTTTTGGGTCGGTCGGGAAGGCAGGCTTTGAACGATAGCGGATTCGAGGCTTTCTAAATTCCTCTTGTGCTCAGCTGAGATGGCAAAAACTATGTCCTCTCCGAACCGAAAAAAATCTCCCGTTTTTTGCTCTTCTGCAACCGAATCGATTTTGTTGACCACTACAAACACTGGTTTGTTCAGTTTTCTTAGGGATTGATACAGTTCTTCCTCGGCGGGGAGGATATCTCTTTTCCCGTCGAAAACAAGAAGGAGGAGATCGGCCTCTGAGGAGGCTTCCCAAGCTTTATCTTTGATTAAAGAAGAGAGAGGATCTTCTTGGGTATCGAAAAAACCCCCCGTGTCGACCAAGATAAATTCTTTTTCGTCTAACGTGCATCTTGCTGAGACCCGATCCCGAGTCATACCAGGGAGGTGATGAACTAAAGATTTTTTTTCTCCTAAAAGGCGGTTGAAGAGGGTGGATTTTCCCACGTTGGGAAAACCGATGATGGAAACTTTAGCCAGTTTCTTCATTTTGACTTGGAAAACCAAAAGGGGGGCATTTCACCTCTGGACAGGCGGCCTCCCGGAAAAGGGGACGCCTCCCTTACTCCGCGATTAAATCATACTTTGGAAGGAAAGGACGGCTCAGGTTTATATGGCCACCCAGAGTTTCCTTTTCTCTTCCCTCGATCAGGATGAAGACTTTGTTTATGGATTTGAAGTTATAGGCCAAAGAATTGACAACCGAAAACACGGTTGCCATCTCGGCTGTCGAGCCGGAGATGTGTTTATCCTTAATCTCTCGTGAAAAATCAACATAGGCAATCCCTTCAGTCGTGAAATAAATCTCTCTTAATCGCGTTTCTGGCGGGAACGGAGAGAGATAGTCGTTCTTCGAGCCTTCGAGCAAGGCCAGGATGGCTTGTTTGGCTTCCTTGACGAGAGAAGGAGAGGCAACGATCTCCCTTTCTTCAGGATGGAGGAGAGAATCTCCCTCGGAGGGAAAAAACAGGGTTATTGTTTTGAGTTCGGCTTCTTCTCCTGGTTCAATATCCAGCGGTGGTGATGTGGCCTCGGGTCCCGGCTTAATCTTTTCCTCTCCTCCCCTGTTGAAGAAAAGGACTACGAGGATAACAAGCAGGACAAAGAGGGAGACAAGAATTAATACCTTTTTCGTATCCATTCGGCTTTAGTCTTGTGCTGACGCCTTTATATAATTGGCCAATCCGCCGTAAATCGACCGAGCGACGGACTGCTGGAATTCATCTGTCCCCAATCTTCTCTCTTCATCAGGGTTGGAGATGAAGGCCACTTCAACCAACACGGCAGGACAGGCCACTCCCGTCAAGACCTTGAACGGGGCCTGTTTAATTCCCCGATTGGCTGTCCCCTGGAGCAAATTCAGCTCCTTCTGGATATACTCGGCCAGCTGGCTGCTCTGTTTAAGATAGGCGGCTTGAGCCATGTCCCAGAGGATCATCTGGATTTCATCCTGGTTATCCCTCATGATCCCCTCGTCAAATTCAGCCGAGCTGTTCTCTAAATAAGCCAACCTTCTGGCTTCTTCGTCGGTAGCATCTTTGCTGAGAAAGAAGGTTTCTGCTCCTCTAGCCTCTTTTCGGTAAGAACCGTTGATATGAATGCTGATAAAAACATCGGCTCTGTTGTTGTTGGCTATGGCCGCTCGCCTGTCAAGAGAAACATCGATGTCTTTGTCTCGGGTGAGAATGACTCGAAAGGCCAAATTCCTCTCGATGATGTTTTTCAGCTTCTGGCTGATGGCCAGGGTGACATTTTTTTCTTCTGTTCCGAACTTACCCTTGGCCCCAGTCTCCAGGCCACCATGACCAGGATCGATGATCACGATCTTTTTCTTCCTCAGGCTGCGATCCGGGCTGACCTGAGGGGAATCCTCGGCAGATGATTCGAGAACCTTTGGATTATGGGGGAAGGAAAAAGAGAAGGAAAAAGAAAAGAAAAAGAGGAGGGCGATCGACAGCAGGAGAAATCCGGGAGTCCTTGTTCGATTCTGCACTTTGTCCTTTACATCGGTCTTGTGCTCTCGTGGTGGAGGCGGCGGGAATCGAACCCGCGTCCGAAGACATTCGGCAAGAGGCGTCTACATGCGTATCCTCATCTTCATCTCGTTCTGAAGTGTCTGACAAGGAAAGGCACTCTAGAACCAGTCCCGAAAAGGCTTCGCTCACCAGAGTCAGGACAACCCTGATTTGCTATCCTGCTCGTCGTCGCCTCTCGAACGCCGCAGGAAAGCGTAAGAGAAACGGCATACCTACGTGTTAGGCAGCTACTGGCAGTTGTTCTGCACTTAGTTGAGTTCCACCTTTTTAACGAGGTGGGCGGACCCTCGACATGCGGCCTCAGCTTCAATATCTCCGTCGAATCCACTTCGCCCCCGTATCCACAGATTAAATTATAGAGGAGAGGCCCGATTCTTGTCAATGGGATCGATGGGGTCAGACTTTGAAAACTTGAATTATTTTATTCGAAAGCTGATAATTTAATTCAAGTTTTCAAAGTCTGACCCCATCAGTTCTTTTTAGCCTTGGACGACCACTTCGAAAGCCTCACGAACGGGCGGAGACTTGAAGAAGCCCATGAGTTTGACTAACTGTTCCTGGAAAAATCTGTTTTCTTCTGTCGCCAGCATATCTTCCTCACTCTCCCAGACAGTGATAGGGATGCCCTCTCCACTCTGGCGATTGGCCAGATAATAGGCTGTTACAAAACCTTTCTGCTTTTTGCACAGAGGAATAACATCCTCTTCGAAAATCTTGGCGACATCATCTATCTGATCAATATTTATCTTTATTTTTAGTAAGCGGGCAAACATGATCACTTCCTCCTTTTGTCATCTTTATTTATCCAGTATTTTTATCTATTTCTCTTATTTCCTTTCTCCTGCATCCATGTAAAGAGAATACCGAAAATGATCGCAAGCTGGAAGGACGTTTCCCAGGTTACAGTGGCCGCCTCGTGAAAGATTAGATTCCAGAGGAAGTTGACGATTGTGGTGACGGTAAATGTCAAAGCAAAAAATAACACAAAACTGAAAAGTATGCGTTTGATTCTCATCTTCCTCCTCCCTTTCTTAAGTATGTTTATGTAAATACCCTGAAAAAGAGAAGCTTTCTTGAGCCAGGAACAGACTGTCGCACTCGCTTCAATAATAGGTATTTTAAGGTCTTTTTTGCTGATCCTTAGATCTTTTCATTTAGCCAGTTCCTGCTGAGGTGCCTATAAGATAATAACTTGGGGAAGAATAGTCAAATGGAATATCTGGAAAGGTTATCTTCTTGTCAGCTTAATCCCGAAGACGACAATCCCTACCAAGAGTCCAACGAGGAAAAGGATCAGCAGGGTGATACCGACGACATTCGTCTTACCGCTGATATGGACCCTGACGATTTTATCTTCTGATTCCACGCGCCGGTTGTCGGCAATGCACTCTGTTTTTATTTTTGGTTCATAGTCGCCCACAGAGACGCCTTCAGGAGGGATGAATTCGATGGCGACGATTTCCTCTTTGCTCTGGTCAAGAGAGGTAATCAGATCAGGTTTTATCTCAGAACGCCAGTTCAAAGGTAAATCAGTGTAGATTCTGATATTGTTTAACCTCCTGGTACCCGTATTCTTTACCGTCACCTCCATTTCCACGTTCTGCCCCACCTTTATCTCATGGTAAAGGTTGAGAGCCAGGACCTCAACTTTCCCCACACCCTGGGGAACAATTTCCAGCTTGACGCTTCCAGCCTTGAGATTTTCAATGTCCTTGGTGTTTACTGATGATGAGCGGGAGAGCAATTCGTTGAGCTTAGATGATTGTTCACCATCGAGGGCCAGACAGTAAAATTCAATCGGCTTTCCGATGACAACTTGCTCATCAGCATTCTTGGGAAGAAAGAGCTTCAAAGAAAGATCCATGCTGGTGACGCCCTCTGTGAATTTTATCTGCGAGAGCCGGGCGTGAGTTTGGGGATTGATGAATTCATAGGTGATCTGCTGAGGAAGGTTGACGACCTTGAGCCTGAAGACATTCTCCTCGCCGCTGAACTTCTCCAAAGATAAATCAAACGTGGCTTCACTCTCCAGGTCTGCTTCCTGGGAAAACTGGGCTGAATTGACCGTCACGATGTTAGCACTCAGGCCTTTCTGTAAATACACCGACGTTGTTTCGTTCTTGCCGGCGTAGAAGACATTCACATCCAAATTTTCAACATCTTTTAAAAGCTGGAAGGTCACTTGTCTTTGTTGCTCAAGGGATAGCGAGGGAATTGTTTTTTCGTAAGGATTCGAGATGATTTTTCCTTCAGATCTCAAGGAAACATAGACATCTTTTATTTCCTGGAGAAAATCGAGCGGAAAAATATCTTTGGCGTCTATATTCAATTTGGCGAGCTCCTTGAGTTCCTTCGAGGAATAACTGAGCGAGACACGAACGAATTTTTTCCCTGCTTTGTCTTGATATTTAACAGCGCTGGCCACAGAAATCCGGGCTTCACTCCCCATGAAACTTATCAGGGCCTCTTGATAGCTTACCTGAGCCTGAAGATAGGCGGTCCTCTTCTGGACAAACTCTTCCTCTGAAATCAATCCTTCTTCCTTCAGCCACAAGGCCCTGTCGAATTCTCCCTTCTTCTCCTCGAGTTGAAGTTGGGCGCGCTTGAGGGCTAATAGCTTCAATGTTTGAGATTCCTGGGTGTATATGAAATTGAAGGAAAAGATTAATAATAAAACTAAAGAGGAGATTCTCATGAAAACTTTCATCGCTTTGGCCTCCACTCTCTGTTCATACTAAACATCAGCAGCCACCTATAATTTATTTTATCATGGAACGGAATTATGAATAGACTAGATAACCTTATCCGGCCTCGGCATGTTCCTGCATGTAATCAACATAGAGCTTATTCAGATCTTCCCCCTTGAGTTCTTCGCTTGTTTTCATCATGACCAGCTTTCCCTGCATCATGAAACCGACTCTATCAGCGATGTATTTTGCCCGGAATATATCGTGTGATGAAATAAAAATAGATTTTCCTTTATCCCGCAGCTCGAGGATAAGATCGAGGAATTCCTGGCCCGACCTCGGATCCAGACCCGATGTCGGCTCATCAAGGATGAGATTTGGGGCATCTTTCAGTATAGCCACAGCGATGCCCAGTTTCTGGAGCATTCCCTTCGAGAAATTCTTGGTGCGCATGTTAAACGCCTCCTCCTGGAGTCCGACTCGCTTCATCACCTGGGCATACTCGTTTTTCGTGAGGTTTCGTCTACCAGCCAGTTTGGAGAAGTAGTCGAGGTTCTGGTAGGCAGTGAAATTGCCGTACAGCATGACGTTTTCAGAGACAAAAGAAACATA
Source organism: uncultured Eubacteriales bacterium (assembly GCA_964348035.1). Classification (GTDB taxonomy): domain Bacteria; phylum Acidobacteriota; class Aminicenantia; order Aminicenantales; family Aminicenantaceae; genus CAYFXE01. Next base: position 13,883 of record CAYGBF010000338.1, read on the forward strand.
CTCCTTCGATTTCAACGGCTCTTTTACGACATCTACTCCTTCGATAATCGCGGTTCCTTCGGTAGGAGGGATAAATCCCAAGAAAAGATTGATGGCCGTTGTTTTACCAGCACCGTTAGCTCCGAACATACAGAATATTTCTCCTGGTTCGACTTTTAAGTTCAAATGATCGAGGGCCAACAGCCCGTCTTCATATCTCTTTGTAAGATTTTTTGCTTCTAACATTGTTCCCTCTTTTTCATTTTATTTATATTTCTATGACTTAT
>CAYGBF010000339.1:0-6319 GCA_964348035.1 uncultured Eubacteriales bacterium
TGGGGTTTATGCGCGGCTTTTGAAACAGGAGACGATCCTCGGGGCCGAGATCGATATCATCGCCGACCGGGTGGAGATGCTCTTTTTCTACGTCAATTTCTTGCATTTTCATCCCCATCTGTACCTCCCAGCAGTTGTGTACATCGTCGAATTTGCCTTCATCGATTTCTACCTGAGCTACCAATTCCTCAAATACAATATTATCTCTCCCAATTATTTTTTCAAGGTCGACCGGACGTTCCACCTCCTCAACTACAGTCCTCCCGCCAAGTTCGTAAATTCCACGATCGTCACCCTTATCCTCATCTTTCTTCCCCAACTCAAGCTCGTCGCTTTGATCGTGGCTGTTTTTCTCATCGGAGTGAAAATTTTTTCCATATGCCTCTTGAATAAAAAGACAAGAGTTGGTAAAAAGATTCACCTAAACCAAGAAAAGCCAGGATGAGATATTCTCGCACGCGTCGGATGGCTCTGATTAAACGGGCTGCCTCATGCTATTTCCTCCGAAGACCTTTTTGTGTGTCCTTCGAAGTGACCCACAGCTGCAACGCCAAGTGCACCCACTGCCATCTCGGCGGGCCTGTAAACGAGAAGAGAGCTTCTCCCCAGGAATTGGGAAGGCGCAGCCGGAAGGTTAAGCCTCTCGTCGCCCAAATCTCGGGAGGTGAGCCATTGCTCCGGAGAGACCTCGAAAATATCATCCGGGAAATCAAAAGTCCTCAGGACATTCCGTACATCATCTTGACAACCAACGGCGCTACCCTTAGTCGGGAGAGATACGAAAGCCTTATCCAGGCTGGCGTAGATGAATTTTCTTTTTCTCTCGATTATCCCGATGAACGGCATGATGAATTCCGGAGGATACCCGGGCTGTTCCGACGTCTCGAAACACTCACCAAGAGTCTTCCCTCAGGCAAGGACAAGGCGATCGTCCTCTCCTGTGTGGTCCAGAGCGACAATTATAAAGATCTCATAAATATAGCGGAGTTAGCCAGGGATTGGGGTGTCAAGTTGAATTTCAGCACCTATACTTCTCTCAGAACACACGACAAGAAATTGCTGTTAAACGAGAAACAGCGTGAAGAGTTCAAGGAAATTATCCGCCGCTTGTTGGATTACAAAAAAAAACATGGTGTTGTTTTAACTTCAAGATATGTCTTTAAACGCATGGTCGAATTTTTCCGGAACCAGGAAGCCCCCCACTGCCGAACAGGTTATAACTTTTTGAACGTCAATCCGGACGGAACCCTCTCTCCCTGCGGTCTGATCATCAAGGATTATCAGAACCGAAAGGAACTCATCAAAAATTTCTCCAAGAACAGCACCTGTACATACTGCTACACGAGCCTTCGAGCCAACTCTGAAAAACCGCTCAGGTATCTCATTACAGACAGTCTCAAGGCTATAAAATGAGGCTGCTTTTCTCGAATGATGACTAATCAAGACAATACACCCGGTTCCTCTAAGAACACGAAAAAATCCTCAAAAATTCGAACCCTGCTGTTTATCATCCAGGTTACCCTGGTTCTGGTCCTTCTCATCGGCTGGTTAAGTTTCAAAATCCTACGCACCAGCAAGAATCTCTGGGTTCTTTTCTTCTACAGCTTTCCGTCCGAATTTTTGATAGCTATCGTGCCTCACGAACCCATCCTCCTGTATTTTGGCAAATTTTACTCGCCCCTGACCGTGGCCGTGGTGGGTATTATCGGAACAGTCATGACTGAGGCCATCAACTATTCAGCCTTTAATTACATCACCGACACCAACTTCTTCCAGAAAATCCGGCACAAGAAAGCCGTCAACAAGATCATCGAGCTCTTCCGAAAATTCCCTTTCCTCGCCATCTGGATCGCAGGGCTGACGCCGGTCCCCTTCTATCCTTTTCGGTTCCTGGTCGTCTTGGCTCGGTATCCTGTTCTCAAATACCTCTTGGCCGTATTCCTTTCCCGGACTCCCCGGTTTTACCTCCTCGCTTATCTGGGACACGAGATTAAATTCCCAGATTATTTGCTGATCATCCTGTTCGTCATCCTCATCCTATCCATGAACATTCAACTATTAAGGAATGTGCTCAAAAGAAGAAGAATGAAAGAAGACGCCGACTCTTCCGGATCGGCGTGAGTCTCATTCACCCCGGCTGTTTTTTTCTAAATCAACAAAAACACACCATACCAATTGCCATAACCCCGCTTTTCTGGTAAAAAAATATTGATTGCTCTCTTGAAACTGGGACATATCTCGAATGCAGAACATAACATCAAGAAAAATCTCCTGTATCGTCAACCCCCAAGCTGCCAAGAAAAAATGGACGAGACGGAAGAATATCAGACATCTTCTTAGTCAAACTCTCGGGTGTGACATCGTCGATATCTTAGGAGACAAAAACCAGACCATAGAGCGGGCCAAAAAATTGAGTTTAGACTACGATATCCTTGTCGCCGCTGGAGGCGACGGAACTATTGCTGACGTTATCCAGGGAATTATGGCCGCCCGCAAAGACGTCACGCTCGGAATCCTCCCCCTCGGCAGCGGCAACGCCTTCCGGAAGTCACTCCACATTCCAAAACGGACGAGAAAGGCGCTCAAAATTATCACCGAGGGAGAGGCCAGAGAGATCGATCTGATCATGATCGAGGGAAGAACAGCTGGTTTTGCCAGCATCGGCGCCACGGCTGAGGTGACTCAGAAAGCCTTCGAGAACAAAATTCCGGGCCTTTTCGGCCATGTCCTCGAAGGACGAATCCTGGCAACTCTTTCAAAAAGAAAACTTAAGGCCGAACTGTTCGAGGGTATAGAAGATGACGGAAAGCTTTTCGATTATAAACAGATTCAATTAGATTCATTCGACTGTGTTATCGGCAAAACAAATTACTTCGGTTACAGCTGGCGGATTGCTCCCCAGGCCTGCATCGATGACAGCCTTCTCGATATCACGTTCTATAAAACCAGCGGATTAGAATATCTGTTTTTCTTCCCTCTCATCTACTTCGGGATCTACCAGCGGTTCCAGAGGCATTATAAGGCCAAGAAAATGATCCTAAAGGGAAAGAAACTGCCGATCCAGTACAACGGTGAATATCTAGGGGAACGGGATGAAGTACGGATTGAAGTCCTGCCCAAGGCCCTGAAAGTCATCAGCCCTGGCGATAATCGATCAAGAAAAAAATAACGTCTCGTATTTAGCCAAGAAAGAGTTCACCGAGCACCGCAGGTCAGGCTCATTCCTGCCGCGCTTCAGCCACGATTTTCTTTACCTCCTCCAACAGGGTGGGGGCATGGTAGACAAGCCCATCTTTGATCGTCCACTGCACTCCCCCTCTCCTGACCATCTGTCCTCCTTTTTGGTCCAGTACTCCAGTCGGGTATAGATACTTTAGGTTCTCCAGAGGATTTCCGTCAACGATGATCATATCGGCCAGAAAGCCAGGGCGGATACGGCCCAACTTGTTTTCCACCCCCAATATCTTGGCGTTGTTACCCGTGGCATGCTGGATGACATCGATCGGATGGAACCCGGCTTCCTGATGAAGCTCCAATTCTCGGATGAGGCTGAAGCCGTAGAGCATGTAGATATAGCCGGCATCCTCACCAGCACCCACGATTCCCCCCATCCGGGCAAAATCCTGGACGGCCTTCATCCATATCTTATAGTTCTCCCTCCAAAACACTTCATCGGTCGTGCTCCAATCCCAATGGTAGGAGCCGTGAAAGGCTGGGTTAGGACGAAAATACGCCTCGAGGGCCGGATGCAGATAATCCTTGAACCAAGGCTGATTCTTGGCCCGCATAAGATCACGGTTTGCTTCGTAGATAACAAAGGTCGGACACCAGGCCACCTTCTTGGCCACCAGAGTTTTCAAGATTTCTTTCAGTTTCTCCGGATCGGCCTCACGCCATAGTCGGCCCGCATACCGGAACCGATCATCCTCGTCCGAGTAGTTATACCAGTGAGGAAACTTCTGGGAGCCCTGGAGGGCAGCATCGGGCACACCATACCAGTGCTCGATCGAGGTGACACCAAAAGCCGCATCATCCCAAGCATCGGTCTCCTCTATCCCCACGTGATGAGCCACACGCAGTCCTTGTTTATGCGCCTCGTCTAGAGCGGCCCGCATGATATCGCGATCCATCCCGAATATCTTTACCCCGTCCCCTCCGAGTTTCTTGATCTCTTGGACTCTCTGACGCGCCCCCTCGGGTGTGGTTCCCCAAGCCCTCATGTACAGGAATATCCTAGGAGCGGCAATCCGGCCTTCTTGACTTTTCCGTCGCTCTTCGATGGTTTTGTCCGTGTTGCTGCCCACATCACGGACAGAGGTAATCCCACAGGCAAGCCAAAGATTGTAGATGTAATCGAAAGGCAGCGGTTGTCCCCCTCGCTGATGGTGGACATGGGCATGGATGTTGATCAAACCGGGCAGGAGATACATCCCCGACGCGTCGAGCACATGGGGCTCATCTCGGTAGACATCTTCCCCTTTTTGGGCTGACCGAATCGAAAGAATCCTGTTCTGTTCGACCATGATATCGAACGGTCCTCTGGGTGGAGTTCCCTTGCCGTCGACGAGAATCACGTTCCGGATGATGAGGCGATCATACCGAGATCCGCTCTCGACTCCTCTTGTTTTGGCCTCGAGTCCGGAAAGGCAAAGAAAACCCACAAGAATACAGACAATGGCTATCATCATCTTTTTTTTGTCTCCCATGGCCATCTCCTTCTTTAGTCTTGTTCTATTAATACTAAAAAAAGACTCGAGAATCCATATAAAAAAGGGAAATCCCCCAATCCACATCCTCCTGAGTAGCCAAGTCACAAGAAGGCCCTTTGATGACATAATAATCTTGGATTTTTTGAAACTGAAGTGAATCTGGATTAAAGAAACCGAAGTCGGATACCGGAAGCTCTTTGAGCCTCAAGAGGATGGAGGCATAATGATGGCTCCGGTCTCAAAATCACCGTAGACTTCGGCCTTTCCTTTCGAGTACAGGAAACCTGTGTAAGCCGCGGTCACAGCGTCCAGCTCATGATCGGAGATGTGTTTATTGAGGCCGGTAATCCCCAATCGGCGCAGTCCTCTTCTCAATCCAGCCAGGTCATGCTTGACCCGTGGTAAGCCCAGTATATCCTGAGCCCCTCCAGGATAAGCCTCGACGACCTCGAAGTTGATGAATTCCAGCCGTGTTCTAAGCCGGAGGCCCCTTTCGGTCAGTTGTCTCATCGGCCCCAGGGTTATCGGGAAGAACGGGATGTGCTTCTTCCTCAATTCCAAGTCGCAAGGACGAAAATGATGCTCGTTCCTTTCTTCTATCGTCTTTCTTCCAGGGGGAAGAGTGAGAGGGGCGTCTACTGCGACCAGAGCTGGCTTCGCCTGTTGTGTATGATCGAGGATGTCTTCATCAGAGTAAAGAAGACAGGTGTCCGCCCGGAGTCCTTTGAGTAGGCAAAAGCCTGTCGGACGGGTCGGCACTCCGGCCAAATCGACTCCCACGACCGCAAGATCCTTCATCACTTTGTGTCAGCCACCTTGATCTGAGGCTCCTGAAGGCATGAGTCTTGGGTAGGAGTAAACTTAAGTGGAGATGATTATCCGACCGAGGGCTTGGACAATGGACGGTGGAAAAGTGCGGCCAGCCAGTTTTTCGATATCGGCGAAGGTACTGATCTCCCCATCCTTCTGAACAGGCTGACCTGAAGAAACCCTTTCGTGCATATCCGCGAGGGCGATGATGCTGCTGCCCAAAGGCACTTCGTTTAAGTCCTTATCCACAACATCGGACTCCTCGACATAATGCAGGAAGTAGCCAAAAAGCAAGGGTTCAATCTCTTTGAGAAGCGAAGCGGTCGTCTTTAACATCACCTGTTCCTTGTTGCTTAAATCGTCCTCGGGTACTTTGACTCCTTTTTTCATAAAACTGATCACTTCATTAAAGAGCGGCAGGTTATCCCGTAGGTCTCCGGCCTCGTACAGGAGAGCTGCAGATTTTATATTCTCGATCTCCCTCGTGTTCAATCCCGCTTCACGGGCAATCTTGCCGGCGAGCATGGTGACTCGTAAACTCCGGGGCCTTTCTTCATCGGCCATCTCCAGGTATTTAAGCATGATTTCTAAAACGCCCACATAGGCTCTTCTCAGGCCTTTGATCTGGCTTTCTCTTTGTTCAGAGACCAAGCCGATGACCGCACCGGTCAGGATCAGAAAACCTCCCCAAGTCAGGACAGTGATCAGCTGATCGAGAGAAATCCCCTGCTTTTGACCGAACACAAGGTTGAAAAAAATGAGGTACAGGATTATCAAAAGCACACAAAAGATGCCCGTCA
>CAYGBF010000340.1:0-9908 GCA_964348035.1 uncultured Eubacteriales bacterium
GATTCAGACCGATCTTGATGACCGACGTAGTAATGATTGTGGGTGTGCTTCCCCTCGCTTTGATCGTGACCACAGGGGCCGAGCTCCACCGCCCCCTCGCCGTCGTCTACATCGGCGGCTTTTTCTTCGCCATCCTGCTTAGGCTGATTGTGGTTCCTGTCCTGTACGAAGCGCTGGCCAAACTAGGAAAGGAGAGGTGGCTCAAGAAGGCTTAAAATCGCGGTTGAGGTTTAAGTTTTTATCTTAAATATGCTCGAATAAAATTTTTATTCCTATCAGTATCAAGATCAATCCCCCTAATAGCTCAGCCCTCTTGCCCAACCTTCTTCCTAGAAGGGAGCTTATCCTTACTCCCAAAACGGTCATAAGAAAAGCAACAATCCCGATGACCAGAGCAGGGAATAGAAAACTCACACGAGCAAAGGCAAGACTTATGCCGACAGCCAAGGCATCGATGCTGGTCGCCACGGATAAGAAAAGGAGCGACATACCCTTTGTCTGATCCCCTTTCTTCTCTTTGAGGTTCACTTGTGGTTGAAAGGATTCGTAAATCATTTTAAGCCCGATAAGAACGAGCAGGCCAAAAGCGATCCAGTGATCGATTGACTGAATGTAGTGGATGATGCTCTGTCCAGTTAACCAACCGATGATGGGCATCCCAAACTGAAATAGGCCGAAAAAGAACGCCATCCTGAGTGTTTGTTTCGCTGTTAGACCTGCACGGTTTAAACTCACTCCTACGGAAACAGCAAAGGCATCCATCGCCAAAGCAAAGGCGATAAACAAAATCAGGAATAAGCTCATGAATCTACTGATTTCTACATAAATATTCCAGAGCAATGGCCGTCATCAGCAATGTCGCCTGAGGCAGGGCCTTTTCATCTATATCAAAGGCTGGATGGTGATGCGGGTACTCCATCCCGTCACCCATCCCGAAGAAGAGAAAGGTTCCGGGAGCCTTCTGGAGGAAATAGGCAAAATCCTCACCCCCCATGACAGGATCAATCTCTACCACACTCTCCTTTCCTAAGACTTTTTCGGCTGTCTCCAGGACAAAATCTACCATGGCCTCATCGTTTATAAGAGGAGGATATCCCTTCTCATACTCAACCTCTGCCGACGCCCCGAAGGCCCTGCAGGTATCCTCTGTTATCTCCCTCAGGCGTTTCTCGGCTAGGGCTTGAAGGGTTGGATCAAAGGTTCTGACTGTCCCCGTCAACTCCGCCTCGTTGGGAATGATGTTGTAGATCGTCCCGCTGTTTATGGTCCCGAAGGAGACCACCACGGGTTTCAGGGGATCGACGTTCCGGCTGACGATGCTCTGGAGGTTAACCACCAGATGAGAGGCCACGAGGATCGGATCTACTGTGGTCTGGGGCATGGATCCGTGCCCCCCTTTTCCTTTGACGACTATCGAGAACTTATCGGGTTGAGCCATCATCGCTCCTTTCACCGCACCGACTTGACCCGTCGGAAGAGGCTGCCAGAAATGCAGGCCAAAGACGGCATCGATCCCTTCGAAGGCGCCTTCCTCGATCATCTTCTTGGCTCCGCCCGGAATTCTCTCCTCGGACGGCTGGAAAAGAAAAACAACTCTTCCTTTAAACCCATCTTTCCTTCGGGACATAAGTTGAGCCGCTCCCATCATGACAGCCATATGCCCGTCATGGGCACAGGCATGGGTGGCTTCTGGGTTTTCGGAGATGTACTCCTTGTCTCCCTCCTCCTTTAGTGGAAGGGCATCCATGTCCGCCCTCAAGGCCACGGTCCTGCCTCCTGGGTGGCCTTCAAGAACTCCCCTCAGTCCGGTTCCGGCAAAGGACTCGACGGCGATCCCGAGTCCTTCCATGAACTCCCGAAGAACTGAAGATGTCCGATGCTCCTCGAAGGCAATCTCCGGATGGCGGTGAAAGTCCCGGCGCCAGGCGATGAGTTGTGGATTTAATCCATCTATCTCTTTTTTTAGGGTTTCGATCATGTCGCCCCTCCTTTCTTGATATTCCTTTATCCTGACTAATGAAATTAGGGATAGTCAGGTTTAAAGTTACTCGAGTCTCTCCGTCGTGGGTTTGGTCATCAGACTGACAGCCAGGGTGATTATGGAATTGACGAACAGCCCCACAAATCCTGCGTTCAAGCCCAAGAAAGGATCTTCCCCAGCCAGGATGAGCACGGCCACAATGGTTATTCCGGAGATAATCCCGGAAAAGACGGCCACTTTGGTCACTCTTCTCCAGAAAAGACCCAGGACAACACCGGGAAAAAACTGGCAGACGCCATCATAACCGAGGATAAGAAGAGGGACCAATTCATTCGGGAAAAAGATGGCAAAGACAAGGGCCAAGGTCGTGATGACTAGGACCATGAGCCTCGACAGACTCATGACTCTCTCTTCGCTAGCCTGGGGATTAATCCCAGCCTGGTAAATATTCTTGGCGATCAGAGTCGAAGCAAACAAAACCAGGATGGCCGAAGGAACCATGGCCGTGACGGCTCCGGCCGCACCGACAAAGCCCATAAACCAGGACGGGTATGTTTTATTGACCAAGGCCAGGAAGGCCATATCCCCGTTTTTTAGGCCTGGAATGACCAGAAGGGCCGTGAAACCCACCATGAAAACGAGGAGAACCGGAATCTGGTAGAAAGGCATAATGATGGCGTTGCGCTTGATGATCCTATCGCTCTTGGCCGAGAAGGCCGAACCGAAGACATGGGGCCACATGTAAAATCCCAATCCCGTCAGAAGACAGGTGGACATGACCCAGAGAACATCCATATGGGGTGTGGCTCCGGGGAGGACGAGATGATCGGGCCGCTGGGCGATCAGCGTCCGGAACATCTTCCCGAAGCCTCCAAAATAGATGTAGGGAACACCAACGCCCACAATCCCAACCGCCAAAACCATCATGATATCCTTGACGATGGCCACCCAGGCGGCGCCTCTGAGGCCGCTGGTGTAGACAAAGGCACACGTCAGGATAAAGGAGATGATGATCGCGACATCAGAACTGATCGTCTGGTTGCTGGCCACTTCGACGATGAATCCCAAGCCTGCCAGTTGGAGCTGGAGGTAGGGGATGATCGAGAAGACGCCTATCAGAGCAACCAGCACCCCCAGAGGACGGCTGTCGTACCTCTTGATGAAAAAATCAGGCTGGGTGTGAAGACCATGGCGCTTCCCCACCTTCCACAACGCCGGGAGGATGAAGAAGGAAAGGGTGTAGGCCAAGGCTCCGTAGATAAGGATGTAAAATGTCGGAGCTCCCTTGGAATAGGCCCAGCCGCTGGCTCCTAGGAATGTGAATGTGGTGTAGATTTCCCCGGCCATAAGCAACCAGATGATGATGATCCCGAACCGGCGCCCGGCGACCGTCCAGTTTTCCAGATTCAACTTGACCCTCCTTCCGGCACAGATACCCAAAATGGCGGAAAAGAGAATCGTGCCGAAGATGATGGCTAGAGCTGCGTTCACTCTTCCTCTCCTTCAGAAGGGCGGTTATATCTCTTCTCCAGGATGTAAGCTAGGAGAAGAATGGGCGGCGTCAAGATCACCCAAGAAATAATCCAGAACAAAATAAACGGCAGCCCGAGTATCATCGGATGAATCCGATTGACCAGAGGCAAGGCAAAAACGAGCGTGATGAACGGGATGGCTCCTAGGAATAGCGCGTACTTTGTCCCTCTCTGCATCTCAACCTCCTTTCCTAAAGCCTGCCCATTATACCAGATAAGGAGAAGCCGAAAAAAGCCTCATTCCATTTTCACGTTTATCATTCATTCGATATCCCTTATAATAATTCTTTCAGGCTCTGCTGATATTGAAAGGCATTTATCGATAATCATCAATCCAGAATTCAGGTGATCATGGACGAGAAAATCATCCTCAGGGCCGTTAGGGTTCACAACCTGAAAAAGATCGACCTGGATATTCCTCTCGATAAACTCATTATCGTCACCGGAGTCTCCGGCTCTGGAAAATCTTCTTTGGCCTTCGACACTCTGTATGCCGAAGGACAGCGCCGCTACATCGAGTCTCTCTCCGCCTACGCCCGCCAATTCCTAGAGAGGATGGACAAACCCGATGCCGACACGATCGAAGGAATTACCCCGGCTATCGCCATCCAACAGAAGGCGGTCACCAAGAATCCCCGGTCCACCGTGGCCACCGTGACCGAAATCTATGATTTCCTGAGAGTTCTGTACGCCCGCATCGGAACCATCCACTGCCTTCAGTGCGGTCAACCGGTCCAGCGAGATACGATCGACGCCATCGTTGAGACTCTGTTCACCCTTCCACAGAAGTCAAGAATACAGGTCTCCTTTTCCTGGCCGGGAAAAAGAGGGTTGAGCCGCCTCAAGAAGGATGGTTTTTTCCGGATCCTAAAAGACGGCAAAATCGTGCCCATCGACCAGGTTCAGGCCAAAAAAAAAGACAGCCTCGAAGTCCTGGTGGACAGGATGATCCTCGACCGAGAGGAGAGGGATCGATTGGTCGATTCTCTCGAACTGGCCTTAAAAAAGGGCGAGGGAAAAGCGAAGGTCTGCACTGAAGAAGGAAAGGAATTCATCTTCTCGGACAAGCTCGAATGTCAGACATGCAGAATCCTGTACGACGATCCCTTTCCCAACCTATTCTCATTCAACAGTCCTCAAGGAGCCTGTCCTGAATGCCACGGCTTCGGCGACCTGGCCACGCTGGATGAAAATAAAATCATCCCCGATCCAAACAAATCAATCGAAGACGGGGCCGTGGAACCCTGGACAAAACCCGTTTCCCGGAGTTTGATGAAGGAACTGATCCAAGAGGCTAAGAACCGGGGCCTCCCTACGGATGTCCCCTTCAAAAACCTCAGCCAGGAGGAGAAACGTTTTGTCCTGGACGGAGGCGGCGGTTACTACGGAGTCAAGGGCTTTTTCGATTGGCTCCAGAGAAAAAAATACAAAGTCCAGGTCAGGGTACTCCTCAGCCGCTACCGTAAATACATCCCCTGTCCGGCCTGCAGTCAGATGAGGCTTAACCCTCAAGCTCTGAGCATCAAGATCGAAGGATTGTCCATCGGTGAGGTCGTCCGGATGACTGTCCAAGAAGCCCATCAGTTCTTCAGAAAGCTCAGGCTGACTCCTTATCAACAGAACGTCGCCGAAAAACTCGTCCATGAAATCCAGAATCGGTTGAATTTTCTGCTGGAAGTCGGTCTGGATTACATCACTCTGGACAGGATGACGTTCACCCTGAGCGGGGGAGAAGCCCAAAGGATAAACTTGGCAGCGGCCATGAGCGCCTCTCTAGTAGGCACGCTCTTTGTTCTGGATGAGCCGAGCATCGGTCTTCACGCCCGAGATAATCACCGCCTGATCAAAATCCTCAAATCCCTCAGGGACATCGGGAACACGGTCCTGGTCGTCGAGCACGATCCAGAAATCATAAAGTCAGGCGATTATCTAATCGATTTGGGCCCGCGAGCCGGAGAAGCGGGCGGAGAAGTTATGTTTGCGGGTTCGATGGCTAGGTTCTTGAAGAACCGCCGGTCACTCACAGCCCGATACATACGGGGAGAGAAAAAAATCGAGCCTCCCGAAGAAAGGAGACAGCCCGCAGAGTTCATTAAAATCGAGGATGCTCACAAACACAACCTCATGCATCTTGATGTCGACATTCCACTCGGTGTTTTCACCTGCATCACCGGCGTCTCCGGCTCCGGCAAAAGCACACTCCTGTATAACGTCCTCTACCAAGGATGGACGGGTGAGTCCAGTGATGGATTTAAAAAAATTAAGGGACAGAATCTCATCGACAAGATGATCATGGTCGACCAATCTCCTCTCAGTAAGTCTCCCCGCTCTATCCCAGCCACCTACACCAAAGCCATGGACGATATACGGCAGATCTTCAGCCAAACGCGGGAATCCCAGGCCTTGGGATACAAACCTGGATTCTTCTCTTTCAACACAGCCGGTGGGAGATGCGAAGAATGTCGGGGTGCGGGTCATCAGATCGTGGAGATGCACTTTCTCTCGGATGTGGTTCTCACCTGTGAAATGTGTAAAGGAAAGCGATTCAAGAATGAAATCCTGGAAGTCAGGTACAGGGATAAGAATATCAACGACGTGTTGGATATGTCCGTAGTGGATGCCTGTGATTTTTTCTCTGAGTTTCCGAAGATTGTGAAAAAAATATCCCCTCTCAACGAAGTCGGGTTGGGTTATCTAAAGCTGGGACAGCCGACGACAACTCTTTCAGGGGGAGAGCTCCAGAGGATAAAACTCGCTTATCATCTTGTCCACCAGAGGGAAAAGCGCATTCTGTATCTCTTTGACGAACCCACTATCGGTCTTCACCCCGATGACATCTCGGTCCTCCTCCGCTGTTTCCAGAGATTGGTCGAGGAAGGACACACGATTCTGGTCATCGAGCACAACCTAGATGTGATCAAGAGCGCGGATTATGTCATCGATCTCGGTCCGGAGGGAGGGGAAAAGGGGGGAAAAATCGTGGCTCAAGGTCCGCCCGAGAATATCATCCGATACAGGTCGTCCCACACTGCCCGCTACCTGAAAAAATATCTTTCCAGCCAGCGGTGAATTTCCTTCCACCACCGGACGTTGTTCTGAGGTCCCGAAATCACATGTCCCTCATCCGGGAAGACCACAAGCCGTGAGGGGATGTTCTGCCTCTGGAGAGCTGTGAACAGCTGGAAGCTTTCGGCAAGAGGAACACGATAATCAAGCTCACCATGAGTGACAAGGGTTGGGGTCTTAAAGTTTTTGGCATAGACGTGTGGTGACCACTTGTCGTAAAGTTCCGGCTCCTCCCACGGACTCTTACCCATATCCCACTCGGGAAACCACAACTCCTCCGTGGCGCCGTAGAAGCTCGTCAGGTTGTACAGACTCGCATGACTGACGATGCATTTGAACCGGTCGGAGTGTCCCATAATCCAGTTGACCGAGTAGCCACCGAAGGAGCCACCTATGGCGGCCTGGCGGGTTTTGTCCACGAAGTCATAATTCTTCAGGACATAATCTAAACCCTTCATCAAATCTTGATAACACCGTCCACCGTAATCAAGGCTGATCTGTTCCCGGAACTCGGAACCGTAACCAGAGCTTCCTCTAGGATCGATGAAAACGCCTACGTATCCAGGAGAACAGACGAGCTGAAAAGTAAACCAGGTGGTCATGAACCGGTCTGCCCACATGCCCTGCGGACCACCGTGGATGGTGAGCACGACCGGGTATTTCTTTTTCTGATCGAACCCGGGCGGTTTCTGGATGAACCCATGGACTCGAGTCCCCTCGGCACCATCGAACCAGAATTCTTCAAGCTTGGGCAGGTCCAATTCTTTCAAAAGATCGGCGTTGATAAAAGTCAGCTGAGTCGTCTTTCCCCCTGTCACCGGCATCATGAAGATCTCATTAGGCCGATCGTTATAGGACCGGAGGAAAACCAAGACCTTCCCATCGGGAGTGATGTTTATTTCGCGGTTATAGCCATCATCAGTGACCTTCCTGACTTTTCCCATCAAATCCACAGCATAGATCGAGCTCCGCCCCTGATCTCGGCTGGCAAAATACAGAATCTTACTGTCTGGAGCCCAGAGGATTTGTTCCACAGAGCGATCCAAGGATTCAGTTAAGCGGATATGTTTCTTCTCTTTTCTGTCATAGAGGATTAGCCGTTTTCGGTCAGATTCATACCCGACTTTTTCCATGGCTGCATAGGCGATATACCGACCGTCTGGGGAATAATGAGGCTCGCTGTCCAGAGCTCGGTTGGTGGTCATCTTCCTCTCCTCAAGAGTATCGATCTCCACGAGGAAAAGGTCGTGATTGGTGCTCGTGGCTAACATTGAATCCACATTTTTCACAAAACAGATTTCTTTTCCGTCGGGAGAAAGGTCAAAATCATGGGCACTCGAGAGCGAGACCGGAGGCGTGTCAAAATCAGAGGAAGTGAGGTCTGTCATCGATCCATCTTTAACGCTGACGAGGAAAACGTGATTCCTCTCATCCCCGAGCCATCTGTCCCACTGCCGGAAGAGCAGCCGATCGATCGTCCTTGCCTCACACTTCGGTAGGGAAGACTTTGTCCAATTCTCTAAATCCTCTTTCCCCGCTGGCAGAACTCTGGATCCACACAAGATAGACTGACCATCTCTTGACCAGATCGGGAAATACAGGGCCGTTTTGGAAGAGGTCAGTTTCTCCGCCTCTCCTCCGTCGACCCTTAGGAGATAAAGATTGGCCTCACCATCTCGGGTGGAGATAAAAGCTATTTTCTTCCCATCCGGCGACCAACGGGGTGAATGATCCGCTTTTGGACTCCTCGTCAAAGGCCATGACTTTCCTCCATTAACAGACATAATCCAGATGTCACTGTTAGAGGTGTTATTCTTCAAATCGGGAACGGTAACTGTAAAAGCGATCCATCTTCCATCCGGAGAAACCTTGGGATCCGACACCCTTTTTATTTTGTAAAGATCCTCTGGTGTCATCGGCCTCTTGGCCTGAGCTAGGACCAGAGGACAAATAAGGAGATGAATAGCACAGAAAAATATGACAGATTTTCGCATCATTTTCTCCTTTATAGAAATTTTATTGAACTCTCAGGGAATCTTGCGGGAGGGAAACCTTCATCTATTCTCTTCTCCTGGATTCTTCCCAATTCTCCTTACCCTCTCTGAACAGGAAGAACACTATGATCAGGCCGACGATTGGGTCGGCCTGCCAAAACCCTAAAAAATAGTTGGAACCCAAACCCAAAAGCAAGGCCAGGGATAGAAAGGCACAAGCTAAGGTCTCCTTGGAATCTGCGATCAAGGCTTGGCTCTTGATCTTTTGACCGGTTGTGTACTTCTGCCACATGAGTAACGGCATAACTACCAAAGAAACTATGGCGATGACAATTCCGGGAAGAGAGGGTGAAGGAATGTCCTTTCCGATCAATTTCTTTAAAGACTGGAATAAGATATAGAGGCCGAGCAGGAAAAAAGTGATGGCCACATATCGAGTTGCCTTCCTTTCGATTTTTTCCTCCTGTTCCTCCGAGACCTTTCCGTGTTGACGAAGACGCCAGATCAGTATAACCCCCGATACAGACTCAACGATACTATCCAATCCAAAACCAACCAGAGCAATGCTGCTGGCTATACGGCCGAAAATGATCGAGACCACAGCCTCAACAGCGTTGTAGCCGACGGTAAAATATTCTAGTTGAAGGCCTTTTTTATACAACTTATCCATGATCGGTATCTCTTCAAGAAAAATACGCCAGTCTATGTCCTCCGTGCTTTTACCATACGAAAAAAACGGAGTCAAACGAGGAATGCTTGACTAAGGGAGATTAAATTGATAAGAAGGCTGTATCTTAAAAGGAGAACTTAATATGAAATTTTTTCGCCTGGTTTTTATCCTTATGATCACGGTTTCTTTGGTTTTAATCGCCGCCGATGATAAGGACAAGCCTAAACGCCCAAAAATAGAACAGAAGGTGGTCCGGGTTCCCGGTAACCAGGCTTGGACAGATACGGGGCTTACTCTGAGACCGCAGGATAAAGTCACGATTACGGCATCGGGACGTGTCTGCTTCGGTGGAGACATAACTGAGTCTTGTGTTGGGCCTGACGGTTGGGAAGGGAATTACCAGACAGATTGGCCGGGCGATTATGCCTATTGCTTTGATCCTCTGCGCACTGCCAATCATGCCGCCCTCATCGGCGGGATCGAAAACAACAATTTCTTCGTGGGCCGAAATCTCACCTTCAAGGATAAAAACGGACGGCTGTACCTAGGAATCAACGACTGCTCTCTCACAGGCGATTATTACAACACGGGTGAATTCAGCGCTATCGTCAAAGTGGAGCACAATGCATTTCCGAAGAAAACAAAATAATCAAAAATTATTGATT
>CAYGBF010000341.1:0-3840 GCA_964348035.1 uncultured Eubacteriales bacterium
CTGGATTTTATCAGGTTGACCGCTGAGGATTTCCCCTGTTTCGATCCGGCTCATCAGATGTTTGCTGGCCGTCTGTTTCTGACCCAGGCCTCCCAGGTAGACGATTCTTTTTACTCCGGCAGCGATACAGGCCTCGAGAAAATTCCGGGCGCTCAGGCGATCGAGTTCCTCGAAATCCCCCTTGGCACCCATGGAATGGATGAGATAATAAGCGACATCGATGCCTTCGAGAGCGTGGTTGAGTGATACGACGTTGAATGTATCTCCCTCAAAGATCTCTACCCGATCTTTTACGGTGTCACGCACTTTACTGGCATTCCTGACAAAAATCCGCAACTGAACATCGTCATCGGCAGCAAGCTTTTCTTTCAGTCTCCGGCCGATGTAACCCGTCGCTCCGGTTAGTAAAATTTTCATCCTCAAGATTCCTTCCTTTTCAAAAATAGATTGTCGTTCCGACGACGAGATAATTGATGAACGCAAAGTTGTAAGTTTCCTGAACGTCGGCCCCTCCCTCGAGAAGCCGGTAACCGACTTTAACGGCGAACATCTCGTTGAACCGGAATCGGAGAGCTAGCAGGACATCTTCAGCCCTCCCTTGACCTCCCGGGGCAGCCGCGGCGTCCGCGTCCACAAGAAGGCTCCATTTTTCGGAAAGCAGCCACTCCAGCTGGAAATTCAGAAGCGGGACAAAACCGACATTGGTTTTCTCCGAAGATTTCCCCTCTCCTTCGACTCTAACCACAGCGTCGCGGATCTTGGCCGTAAATCCGACCCCTAATCTCCACCTATCTCTGCTGACCAGAGTGAACCGATACCGCACCCGATACGAGTTGAATGTGTACCCGGCAGTCAAAGGGACATTCGGAGAGAATTCTTCCTCGAAAAAAAGAACTGTTCTGTCGACACTCCCCGCAGCGTCCAGGCTGAGCGGAGCCCAAAGGATGGAAATGGTGTGCCGTGGATGAAATCGAGCTCCCAGTCGAAGTCGGATAAAGGGAGCAGAGTCTGTGGTGAGATCATCGGTCAGCGAGAACTGCGTTCCCGTATCGCCGGGGATACGGATGTCATTGCGTCCGCTGAACACCCAACCCGACTCGACATCCACAAACCACATGGCTTCAAAATATGAAGCAAAGGCGAATACAAAGAAGATGATTAGAAGAAAAATTTTATACCTGAATCTTTTCATACCTATACCTTTCAAAGAGTCAAATTAAATACCTTATTTGAAGAGGAAGATCAACTAACCTGCCCAAACAATAGTAAAAAACCAGATTTCTAAAACCACATGTATGAGAGATCACGGCTTATTGATCTCCGAGGGTGATGAGGAAATCATGGACGATTTGGTTGAACTTTTGTGGGGTTTCCAAGTTTAACATATGGCCGACATCAGGAATTTCCACTTTCTTCGCCCCTTTGATATCTGAAGCGAGCCGGTCGACAACCTTCAGATTATCCCGATGATCGCGGCCGGCCGCAATCACAAGGGTGGGAATATCGATTTCGGATATTCTATCTACGGCCGGAGGACTGACAGTCTGCATGAAATTCATGTCCCACCGCAAAACCTCAAAAAAAGTCCCGGCCAATTCGCGCATCTTCTCCCGGGCTGCCCCCCGACTTCGAGGCGGAACGGTGTACTCCCAGTAAGGATCTTCGAAAAGGACGCGAAGAGCTTCCTCTACCCCTCTTTCCAGATTTACGGTTATGAGCTCTAATCCTTTCTCCATCAACTCTTTTGAATAAGGGAATCCGCCGAGAGATGGAGCCGCCAGAATCAGACTTTTCACTCTTTTAGGGTACTCCAGCCCAAAATCGATCGCGATTCCTCCGCCCATCGATAAGCCCAGTAGATGGGTTTTTTCAACCTGCCAGAAATCCAGCAGGTCGTTTAGATCCTGGTGGGCAAAAAAAGGCTCCTTTGGCGGCTCCGACTGCCCGAAGCCTCTCACGTCGTAACGGAAGACTTTGAAATGTTCGGCAAAAAAATCAAACTGATCGTCCCAAAACCGGTGGTCAGACAGACCCCCATGGATAAAAACCAGAGGTGAGCCTTCCCCCCTGGTTTCCTGAAAAATGTTTGATCCGCTGATCTCAGCGAAACCGCTGCTTTCTCCCATCAGAAAAGCTCATCTCCGATCCATAGACACTTCCAGAGCGTTGGCCATCGGGTTGTAGCTTGCCTCCAGGCGATCCCTGAAGGGCCGAAACGAAGACTCCAGGACATCCGGCAGTCCATCCTGCCAAGGCAGGCGGTACCGGTCGGATTCCATGGCCTCGATTTCAGACTCTAAGGCCGATCGCCATGATTCAGGAACTTCTGAGGGAGCTCTTTCGGCGAGCTTGTCCAACTGATTGCGAAGCATAGACAATATCAACCGGTTTATCCGCCTTCTGATGCGTTCTCGCCTCATCTCTCGAACATCTTCTTCGTCCTCATCCCAAAAATCATCCCGTTCATCGTCCCCGGAGATCCTGAACGGAGGCCCATCCTCTGGTGCCTTCCCCAACCAAGAATAGTAGGCGACAACGTAGATATAATAATACTCCCCCAGACCCATTTCCTCTTCCAGCAGGGCCAGATTGCGGTTCTTGAAGAACTCCGCGATTTGGGGAATTAGACCGACGCCAGTCCGGATGATGTACAAGATGTTTTTGGGTCTCTTGACCTCGATCTCGGGCTTATCTTGTTGACTGGCCAGGTCGACGAGAGTCTTTTCAATTTTTTCTCTTGACTGAGCAAAGGCCTCTCGGACTTCGAGAAAGGTCTCAATCCTGTAAGACGGGATCTCTCCTCCCGGCTCTGGACTGTACTCTCTCATCTTTCCGTAGCGTTCCTCCAGAACATCGGCGACCTGGTCCATCTCTTCAAATTCATCGACGATGTTCTTAACAAAGAAAAAGCCGCCGATCCCGACGGCGATGGCCAGGATGATGATCACCCCACACCCGATACCACACCCTATGAGCCATTTTTGGGCGGTACTCCGAGAACCCGGTTCTGGTGCTGCCATGGTTTTCTCCTGAGTATATTTTTATAAAGGTATATATGAGGTGGGAGGGAATGTCAATAAAAGAGGGGTCGCGTCTCAACATTTGACATTCCTTATTTTGCTCGATCGTGTAGTTACATTTGAGCGCTTAAATAAAACAAATCTCTCAGTAGAAATAAAGATCAGGTGACGTGTTTTTTAAGAACATAAATGTCAAATGTTGAGCCGCGCCCCCATACATCATTTCACAATTCACAATTGATCACTGACAGACTCTTCCCGTGGCCAGTTCCCAGTCGAAGTAAGCGGCGAGATAGTCGAACACGGCCGAGAAATAGCCGAGCTTGGCTTGGTCGGCCAGCAAACGGGCATCCTTGAGCTCCAGCTGGGTGGCCAACCCGTTCCGGGCGCTGGATTCGGCAATCAAAAAGGCCTGTTCTGCGGTTTCCATGTTTTTTCTGCCAGCAATAATCCTTTTCTGGGCCTCCTCCAACCGTAAGTAAATGTTGCGCAGTTCGTTGTAGATGATTTCCCTTGTTTTTTCGATCCGGATTTGAGATTTTTCCAGCTCCACGTTGGCCTGCCTGACCCGGGCAGCCGTCTCTCCACCCTGGAAGATCGGGATGTACAACGACAGGCCGATCCAATAGGTGATGTTTCTCCGCTCCAGTTTGAATACATCTGAGGTGGCCGTCATGTTGTACAGGACAAAATTGGCTTTTAACTCTGGATAATAATCCGCTTTTTGGGCTTTGACATCTGACGCCCTCAGTTCTTCCTCCCACTGAAGGGCAGTAAAAGCAGGCCTCGATTCAAACACACTCTCGGCAGGTACGACTAT
>CAYGBF010000342.1:0-6713 GCA_964348035.1 uncultured Eubacteriales bacterium
AGTACCTGATCTCCGAGAAATTCACTAACTCTGGCAAGTTATTCGCTATGGGTGGGAGCGCTGGAGGACTCCTGATGGGAGCCGTGATGAACATGCGGCCAGACCTCTTTGGAGGCATACTCGCCGGTGTTCCCTGGGTGGATGTGGTCACCACGATGCTGGATGACAGCATTCCCCTGACGACCAGCGAGTTCGACGAATGGGGCGACCCCAAGAAGAAGGAATACTACGACTACATGCTTTCTTATTCTCCCTACGACAACATAGAAGCCAAGGATTATCCGGCCCTGCTGGTCACCACCGGATTCCATGATTCTCAAGTTCAGTACTTCGAGCCGGCCAAATGGGTGGCCAAACTCAGACATCTGAAAACCGATAAGAATCCCCTGCTTCTCCATGTGAACTTTGAAGCCGGCCATGGGGGTGTTTCCGGCCGATTCAGGAGGCACAGAGAAACGGCCCTAGAATACGCCTTCATGCTCGATCTCGTGGGGATTAAAGAGTAAGAATAATCATATTCTTGCCGTTCTTATTCGAGAAGAAAAGATCATGAAGGTCACTGTGTGTGAATTAAACCCAGCCCCGAGATATTTCGAGCAGGATTGGGATCATCTGATCGCTCATGTGAAGGCGAATGAAAGTCATTTCCTGCTGCTGCCTGAGATGATTTTTTCACCTTGGTTTTCAGCCTCACCTCATTTTGACCCGGAGACCTGGCAAGAGGCCATCGATGCCCAAAAGTCCTGGGATAATCGCTTTTGGGAACTCCAACCCGCTGTTGTCCTCGGCACGCGGCCGATCAACAAGGGCGGTGAGCGGTTGAATGAAGCCTATGTTTGGTCCGCGGAAACAGGCTTTCGCCCAGCTCATGCCAAGGCTTATTTGCCTGATGAGGAAGGATTCTATGAGGCTTCTTGGTATCAAAGAGGCGATGGTGAGTTTAACCCGATCGAGACTCGAGGGCTGTTGATCGGATTCATGATCTGCACAGAACTCTGGTTCTTCGAGCATGCTCGGGCCTACGGAAAGGCAAACGTTCAACTGATCGCTTGTCCCCGGGCTACTCCCAAAGAGACTCTGGATAAATGGCTGGCGGGAGGACAGGCCGCGGCTGTTGTTTCGGGTGCCTACTGTCTATCCTCGAATCGTATCAGCCATAAAGAGGAAAAGCTGGCGATGGGCGGGCAGGGTTGGATTGTCGGGCCAGATGGAGAGATCCTGGGAGTGACGTCTCGAGAGCAGCCGTTTGTCACCGTCGAGATCGATCCTCAGAAAGCCGATAAAGCCAAGAAGACGTATCCCCGGTATGTGAAAGAGGAATAAAAAGGAATTGGATCCCTGCTTGCGCAGGGATGACGATGATGCGAGAGAAGGATAAAAAGGAGATAAAATGTCATTCACATTCTATATCGTAGATGTGTTTGCCGAGGAAAAATATGCGGGAAATCAACTGGCAGTGTTCAGGCAGGGGAAAGACATCTCCGATACCAACATGCAGAGGTTTGCCAAGGAGATGAATTATTCAGAAACGACGTTCATCCTCTCCGGAGAAGAACGGAATGGGGGCTATGATGTCCGCATTTTTACCCCTGATAGAGAGCTTCCGTTTGCGGGACATCCGACGCTGGGAACAGCCTTCATCATCCAACAAAAAATCATTCAGGAGCCTGTTGCCCGAGTCAACTTGAACCTCGGAGTTGGGCAGATCCCAGTCAGCTTTACTTACAGTAACGGAGAGGTGGATCTCCTGTGGATGAAGCAGAAGCCCCCGACTTTTGGTGAGGTCTTGGATGCAGAAGCCCTGGCTCGGGTACTCGGGGTTGAGAAGGATGATATAGACGAGAGATTCCCGATCGAAGAGATTTCGACCGGAGTGCCGGATATTATCGTTCCTCTAAAAACTCTGGAGGCCGTAAGGAAAGCCAAAATTGTCAGCGACAAATACTATGATCTGATTGAACATTTAGAAGCCAAAGCCATCCTCATCTTCTGTCCCGAAACCCTTAAAGAAGAAAACGCCCTGCATGTCCGGTTCTTCGCCGATTATTATGGTGTGCCCGAAGACCCGGCGACAGGAAGCGCCAACGGATGTCTGGCTGGCTATCTGGTCAAAAACCGGTATTTTGGGGAAAGCCAGATCGACATCCGCACAGAACAGGGGTATGAAATCGGACGGCCATCCCTCCTTTACTTGAAGGCCGAGGATAAAGGCGAAGACATAGACGTCCACGTCGGCGGCAGGGTCATCCTGATAGCCGAAGGTAAGTTTTTTTAAAATGTCATTCCCGTACCCGCTTTCGCGGGCACAGGCTCCAGCGGGAATCCAGCCTGTCCCCGCGCAGGCAGGGATCCAGGCTTGTTCCTGCGGAGGCAGGAATCCAGATAAAATAAAATTCTTACTAACTTATTTCTTCTTAGGCACGTAGGAGAGTTCTCTCAGGATGGTTCCAGTTCTTATCTCGAACTTTCGGCAGAGGGCCATGGTCTTCATCGTCAGTTTCTGGTATTTTTCCCCCATGAGCTTGATATTCTTGTCGTTCTGAATGAAGAAATCAACTTCACTCTTTCCCCACAAGGTGGCAACTAGAGCGGGAAGATCGGTCCATAAAACAGGCATCCAAACCTGAAAGCCGTCGCTGATGTTGCTGCTCTTGAAAAGGGATTGCCATTCTTTCGATACCGCTTCGGCCTCAGCTTGATGTTCTGGTAAGAGATAATAATAATACCACTGAATAAATTCGGCTTCCTCGACCGGGACTCTCGGATTCTCTGGAGAATAGGACAAGTCGTTCCTCAACATGACTAAGCCGGCGGTTTCAGATTCCATCGTGCCTGCAAATTTCTTCGTTATGGCTTCGAACCCCGGCATTTGTTGATATTTCATGGAGTCGGCAAACAGGGCATCGAAGTCGGCCATGTTCTTCATCGGTATCAGAATATAATAGTGAAAGTCATCGGTCCTGTAGACCGTCCAGGGACGGGAATATTCATGTTTGACGTAGAAAGCCTTTAGTTCTTTTACAGCGGCTTCATAAGCTGCGGCTTTGTTGGCCGGAACAGCAATATCCATCGTGAAATAGTACTGTGGTTGTTGAGCTTCAGCTTGAGCCAGAGCCGATGAAGCGCAGAGTGCCAGGACAAGGCTTAACCCAAAAATTGTTGAAAATTTACCCCTCATAGACACCTCCTTTTTTGTGTTTAAGATTGGGGATAGCGATAGTCATTTTGAGATAAGAATTCGCCTTATGTTTGGCGTATCCCCAATCAAAGGGTCTGACTTAATTATCAAAATTGTAATTGCGTGTCAACAATAAAATTTTCGCCACTTTGACATAGATTTAAACCTGTGTTATGAAATACAGAATCGAGCCAGAGGAGATGCAGTCAGAAAAGAGGAATATGGGAAAAGAGAAGGTCATCCTCCGCCGGGTGCCCGATTACGACCCGAGTCTGATCGCCCTTGCTCTAAAGGAAGGGATCGAAGAGCTGGGCCTGACTGACAAGATCACCGGACGGATCACCATCAAGCCCAACGTGGTCATGGCCCACCACAAAGTGGCTCCTTCAGCCTTCACCAGGTCAGAATTCCTGGATGGCACACTCACGGCTCTAGAATGTCTCGGAAAAGATATCTCCACAGTCACCATCTCCGAAAAATGCGGAGCCGGACTGCCGACCGCCCGGATGTTCCGGAGGGCAGGCTATCGTAAACTCAAAAAAACCCACAACATAAAACTCTCCCCGATCGAGGAGGCCAGGAAACAAACGATCTCCCTCAAGAAGGGGAAAATCCACGATAAGATCACCACTTCACGGGAAATCGTTGACAATGATTTTCTCGTCTACCTCCCCAAGCTGAAAACTAACGCCTTGACTCAGGGAATGACCGCTTCCATCAAGCTTAACGTCGGCATCCTCCAGGATAAGGAGAGGATGTGGAATCATAATTTCAACCTGGATGAGAAGATCGTGGATCTTCTCGAAGTCGGCTATCCCGATTTCATAGCCACCGACGCCATCGAAATCTCTCTCGGCGGCAATCATCTGACTCAGCATGGTCACAGCCTAGGGCTCATCGTCATGGCCAAGAATCCCGTGATCCACGATGTTGTCTGTGCCCACATCCTCAACCTGGATCCCAAAAATATTCATCATCTCCGCATTGCCCACGAGCGGGGATACGGACCGATAGACCTTGATGAGATCGAAATAACAGGCGATGTGTCCCTGGCAGATATCCAGAAAACAACTAAGGGATTGAATCTCGGCGAGATGAACATCGAGGACCTCGACTGCGGTTGGAAGGCCATCTCCGGTCAGCCCTACTGCGACGGAGGATGCCACGGGATCGTTCTAGACTGGCTCCACATGATCAAGGACAGAAAACCCAACCTGTGGAACAAACTTCCTCCCTGGACCGTTGTCATGGGTAAGTACAGGGGGGATGTCGATGCCAACCGCCTGATGATTGTCGGCACCTGTTCGGGAATCATCGGCAACGTCAAGGCCCGAAGAAAGGCTAAAATCAAAGGATGTCCCCCGAAACACAAAGACCTCGTGCTTTGGTTTTTCCTCAAAGGCGGCATTCTGAACCCCCTATTCCGGTTGGATCTCATTTTTGATGCTTACCCCAGCTTGTTTTATACCTGGTGTAAAAGGCTGGTCACAAGATGGCTGTGAAGACTCGAAAAACTCGATGACGACAAACACAACACAGGACGCACCACAGGACAAAATCACCTCTATTAATCCGGCGACTCTGGATGCTGTTGGAACCGTTCATCTGTCCACATCCACAGAGTGCCAAAGCGCCGTTCAGGCGGCTTTTCAGGCATTTCCTGCCTGGCGGGATATGCCGTTAGGTGACAAACAGAGGATTTTTCGCCAGGCCAAACAGGTTCTTCTCCGCCGGCGCTTCGAGATCGCCGAGCTTCTGACCAAGGAAAAGGGGTCTCCACTTCCCGAGTCCATTTACGTTGAAGTCTGGGCCAGCATCGAGGCCTTGGATTACTACTCACACAGCCTGCACAAAACTCTAAAATCAAAAAGAATGAGGCATCATGTTTCCCTGCTCTTACACAAAAAAGGAGCTTACCATTATCAACCGCTCGGTCCGACACTCGTCATTTCGCCGTGGAATTTTCCTTTCATGCTTGCCTTTTATGATGTGCTGAGTGCGCTGACCGTCGGGAACACGGTCGTTCTCCGCCCTTCTACGTCCACACCTCTTGTAACTCTGTGCATCGGCGAGATTTTCGACGAAGCCGGCCTCCCACCTGGAGTGCTGAATGTTCTTGCCTGTCGAGTTCATCAAGCTGAGGAGATGATCACAAACCCTGACATTCAAACGATCATGTTCACAGGAAGTACTGGGACCGGCAAAAGGATTATGGAGCTGGCCAGTCGGAACCTGACGAATATCGTCCTGGAGCTGGGCGGCAAAGATCCGATGATCGTGCTTAAGGATGCCGATCTCGAGCGGGCGGCCCGGGGCGCTGTTTGGGCAGGCTACATGAATTGCGGCCAGAGCTGCGGAGCTGTGGAGAGAATCTATGTCTCCGAAGAAGTTGAGGAGGAGTTTACAACAAATGTTGTCCGATTCACCGAGGAACTAAAAGTTGGTAATCCTCTAGATAAAGGCATAGACATCGGACCGATGGTGACTTTAGGACAGTTGGAGGTTGTTCAAGATCACATCGAAGACGCTGTCGCCAAGGGAGCTCATCTGCTGTGCGGGGGGAAGAGAAGAGGGGATCTTCCTGGATATTTTATCCAGCCCGCGGTCATCTCCAAGGCTGACCATTCGATGAAGGTCATGATGGAGGAGACCTTCGGCCCTGTGCTGCCAATCATGAGCTTTTCCGATATTGAGAAAGCGATTACTTTGGCCAACGACTGTCAGTTTGGACTCACTTCTTCAGTCTGGACAAAGGACAAAAAAACGGCCCGCTGGATGGCGGAAAGACTCGAAAGCGGAACCGTGACCATAAACGACCATATGACTTCGTTCGTCGAGCCGAAGGCGATCTGGGGAGGAATCAAGCAGTCTGGGATCGGCCGTTCCCATGGACCTTTTGGTTTGATTTATCTATATATACAGCCGAATTAGTCCTAACGGACTAAATCTGCTAGCATAATATATCATTACTGATTTTTTCCATTTGCTTTAAACTTGATCTCATACTTATATATACTGTAACATTGTAAAAAAGCTGTTTCATGAGTGTAAAAAACTGTTAAAAATGTGTAAAAGTTAAATCGGTTGTATTTTCTGTACCTATATTAAAGAGAAGGGGAAATGCAGATAAAGGTTCTCTTAGTTGATGACGATGAGAAGCTGCAGGGCCTTTTAAAAGAGTATCTCGAGGGTTACGGGGTGAAGGTCCTTTCATCCTTTGATGGAGAGGGGATAATCGAAAAGATTCAGAAGGAGAAGCCCGATGTTGTTGTGCTCGATATCATGCTACCCAAAAGGGACGGTCTTGAGATCCTTCGAGAGATAAGGCAAAGCTTATCGGTACCCGTTATCATGCTTACTGCACGTGGTGAGGATACAGACAGGATTGTTGGTCTTGAGCTTGGAGCGGATGACTACCTTCCAAAACCGTTCAATCCCCGTGAGCTTCTGGCGAGGATAAGGGCAATATTGAGGAGGCATCATCCAAAGACGTTTGAGAAAAAAGCTGTTTTTCAGTCAGGAGAGCTGTGTCTCG
>CAYGBF010000343.1:0-10565 GCA_964348035.1 uncultured Eubacteriales bacterium
TGGCTCCTCCCGCGTTGGTGGCGATCAGGCCGCCGATCATGGCGCTCTCCTCGCCTGGATGAGGAGGGAAAAATAGACCTGCCTCCTCAACCTGTTCATAAAAATCCATCAAGATGACCCCCGCCTCCACGGTCGCCATCTGATTGTCCGTGTCGATCTCGCTGATCCGATTCATCTTCTCCAGCGAGAGGACTATCCCTCCGTTGATGGCGATACATCCTCCGCACAGACCCGTTGCTCCCCCTCTTGGGGTGACAGGGATCATTTTTCGGTTTGCCAGTTGAAGGATTCTGGCGATCTGGTCGGTGGTCTTCGGTTTAACCACAACGTCGGGCAGTCGGGTAAAGTCCGAAAGGGAGAATTCATCGTGGCTGAAGTCCAGCATCTTTTCCTCATCGATTATGACTCCCTCGGGTTCGACGATGTCGTTTAGTTCCTCGAGGATTTTCTGATCAATTTTTTTGGTCATGCCGCTCCTGGAAAGAGAAGCTTGATGTCTGGATTCATCATTTGATGATTATAGAGGGGATATTTGCCTGCTCGACTAACCTGTTAAACGCAGCCACATCCGTGTCAAAGATGTCCTTTAACTTGATAAGCTGGGTGTCAGCTTGTGCGGAGAGCTCTTTAAAGACTTCGTAGGCCTGGTCTGTGGGCTTGGCATCGGCCCGAGAAACAACCCCGGCCAAGGCGGCAATCTTATTGTCCAACAGGATTGGATAGTTCAAGGGATCTTGACGGCTTTCGGATTTGGACTGGATAAGAACATCTTCAACAGTTTTGAGCTTATCCTTCAGTCTCCTTGCTTCCTTTATGATGGCCTTTCCTTTTTCATGATCTTTGACTTTTTTGGCCAGTGCATCGAGCTGGTTTTTTACGGCACGAAGTCGATTTATATTCCGGTTCACCTCTGTGATCTTATCTCGAATTTGGACCAAAAAATCAAACTGCTCTTGGAAATCTTCTTGAGTCGTCGACAGACGAGGATCCTTTTTCCATTCCCACGTTTGAGTTAGAGATTCCTCGCCGACTATTAAACGTACCTGGTATGTCCCTGGAACAGCCAGAGGCCCGCTCAGCATTCCTCCCCAGAGGATAGCTCTGGGAACCCGTTCAGCATCGGCATAGCGCATGTTCCAGATGAACCGGTTCATCCCCTTTTTGACGTTCAATCTTTGGAATCCGCCTCCGCGAAACCGGCTCCTTCCTGTCGGTTCGGGTTTGGCTCTCGCCTTGCTCGAGTATTTTTTGATGAGGTTGCCTTCCATGTCCAGGAATTCGAGGATGACTTCCTGCTTCGGTTTTTCCTTGAAATAATAATATATGACAGAACCGCTGGGAGGATTTTGACCGAAACCAGGCCTGGCAAAGCTTCCTCCCCTCATCCGGTAGGCAGACCGGGGTTTAAACAGGAAGACATCGGCCTCGGCGACTTCGTCGGTGATCTGGTGGAGCTGAGTCAGATCATCCAGAATCCAGAAAGACCGTCCATGGGTGGCCACGACTAGATCTTCCTCTTTGACGACCATGTCGTGTACGGGGACGATCGGCAGGTTGAGTTGGAGCGACTGCCAGTGGGTTCCATCATCGAACGAAACAAAAACGCCTGTTTCTGTGCCTGCGTATAGAAGCCCCTGTCTCTCAGGGTCCTCTCTCACGACCCGGACAAAGGCGTCTTCGGGCATCCCGCTGGTGATTCTTTTCCAAGTCTTCCCGTAATCCTCTGTTTTATAGATATAGGGTTTAAAATCATCGAGCTCGTGTCGATCGACAGCCAGATAGGCTGTTGCCGGGTCGAATGTGGACAACTCGATCATGCTGATCAGACTCCACTTCGGCAGCTCCTTGGGGGTGATGTTCTGCCAGCTTTTCCCCCCATCTTTGGTGATATGAACCAGCCCATCATCGGTCCCGGCCCAGAGGAGGTCGGGATCTTCGAAGGATTCGGCCAGGGCAAAAATCGTGCAGTAGTACTCGACACTGGTGTTGTCCTTGGTGATCGGGCCGCCCGAGGACTGTTGTTTGGATTTGTCGTTGGTGGTGAGGTCGGGACTGATGATGTCCCAGCTCTGTCCTTCGTTCGTAGTCTTGAACAGAACCTGAGCGGCATGGTAAAGGACGTTGGAGTCGAAGCGCGAGACAAGGATGGGGGCTGTCCATTGATACCTGTATTTCAGTTCAGCCGCTCCCCAACCCATCGGATTATCCGGCCAAGCGGTGATGATCCTTGATTGTCCTGTTTTAGAATCCCACCGAGTGATATGGCCGCCATAACTTCCGGCATAAACAACCTCTGGATCATCATGTCTGGGAGCGATGTGTCCGCTCTCCCCTCCTCCGACAGAATGCCAATCGGGCCTGTCAATTCCCCATCCTGTGGTCCGGCTGGCAATCCGGACGGTGCTGTTGTCTTGTTGGGCCCCGTAGACCCGGTACGGGAAATGGTTATCCGTGGTCACATGATAAAACTGAGCGGTCGGTTGAGTGTCTTGAGCCGTCCAGGAGAGGCCTCCGTTATAGGTGACGTTTGCCCCACCGTCGTTGGAGTTGATCATCCGGTTCGGATTGTTCGGGTCGATCCAGAGATCGTGGTTATCTCCATGGGGAACACGAATGGACCTGTAGGTCCGCCCTGTATCCACAGACCTGTAGAGCCCAGTGTTGAGAACATAGACCGTGTCGGCATCCTTGGGATCCGCATAGATCCTTGTATAATAGAAAGCGCGCTGGCGAAGCCGCCGTTCTTTATTGACCCTAGTCCAGCTCTCTCCGGCATCATCGGAGAGGAAAACTCCTCCATCATCGGCCTCGATTATGGCCCACAGCCGGTCCGGTTTTGCGGCCGAGGCTGTAATCCCGATCTTTCCCAACAATCCTTTCGGGAGTCCGGTATTCCGTGAGATTTCTTTCCAGCCGTCGCCGCCGTCGGTCGATTTAAACAGACCGCTTCCTGAACCACCACTCGATAGGCTGTAAGGGGTCCTGAAGAACTCCCAGAGCGCCGCATAGACGACCCTGGGGTTTAAAGGATCCAGGATGATATCGACAGCGCCGGTTTTGTCATCCCGGTATAGGATCTTTTCCCAGGTCTTTCCGCCATCCACGGAGCGGAAGACGCCCCTTTGTTCGTTGTCTCCATAAACATGTCCAAGAGCAGCGACGTAGATGAGGTCTGGATTTTTGGGGTGGATGCGGATTCTTGCGATATGCCGTGTCTCCCTCAGCCCGATGTTTGTCCACGTTTTTCCTCCGTTAGTTGATTTATACACGCCATCTCCGTGCGAGACATTTCCCCGCATCTGTGTTTCTCCCGTTCCCACGTAGACAACATTGGGATCCCACTCAGAAACGGCGACAGCTCCAACAGCACCTGTTTTGAAGAAACGGTCGGAAATATTTCTCCAGCTGAGGCCTCCATCCTGCGTTTTCCACACGCCTCCTCCTGTCGCCCCGAAATAATAAACGTATGGCTGACTCGAAACACCGGCGACTGCGGTCACTCGGCCGCCTCGATAAGGTCCTATGCAGCGCCATCTCATCGCCTGGTAAAGGCTTTCATCAAAGGCGGCGCTCTCTTTTGAGGAATCACCATTCATAAAAGCCGGCAGGATAAAAAGGGCTATCATTCCTAGTAAAACAATCATTATTTTTTTTGATCGATTGTTCATCCAAAAACCTCCTTCTTCCGATGACATCTTATATGGTTCACGGTCTTATGAACCGAAAACACGAAAGATTTATAAATCAATTTCATGGTGAAGTAAAGTTAAACCATCTTTGTCTCCCCATCTTATCTTTTCTTGAATGCGAAATAGATCAATGGCGGAGTGATGACTGTCGTTAGGAGCGACATACTTATGACTACGGTATACATATCCTGAGAGATCGTGTGCAAGGTGAGTCCGATGAGAGCGATGATGATTCCCACTTCCCCTCTAGGAATCATACACACGCCTGTCTGAAGTCGGACTCGCCATTTTTGTTTCCAACAGGCAATCCAAGCTCCGATCAACTTACTCAAGGCTGCAATGAGGGTGATCAGCAGGACGAGAAAAAGCATACGAGGCCTGAGGAAGGCGGAAGGATCGAGATGAGCCCCCATCATCACGAAAAAGAACGGAAGAAGGAACTCGTTGATGTACTTCACCTTGTTTTCCAGGTCGTAGACGCCGGCCAACTCATCGATCACCACCCCAGCCATGAAGGCGCCGATGATGGCGGCCAGACCGATGATATCGGCCAAAACAGCAAAACCCAGGCAGAGAATTACCAAGAGGACGAATGGTCCCTCGGGGATGTTTAGACGCTCGATCCATTTTTTGGTTCTTTTAGCCAGTTTGGGTCCCCAAAACGTTAGAAACCCGACAAAGGCAACAGATTCGACGACCAGAAGAGAGAACTCGAGGACATGGAACTCCTTCCTGGCTAAACCCTTGACCAGGGCCAAACAGATGAGGGCCAAAATATCATCCAGCACGGCCGCGCCGAGGACGATGTAGGCGACCTTATGGCGAATCAAACCCATATCTTGGAGAACTTTTACGGAAATCCCGACACTCGTCGCTAGGATCGCTGTGGCGACAAAAAGGCTTTCGATGGCGGGATAGCCGATGAGAAACATCGTGAAAAAACCCATGATGAGGGGAACGATAATGCCCAGGATCCCGACAAACACAGCCGTCCATCCGACAGCGAAAAGATCCCTGACTCGGATTTCCAGTCCCACGTAGAACATCAGGAAGATGACTCCGATTTCGGCAAAAGACATCAGGATCGTGTTGGAGCTGTCGATGATCCCTAGAACATAATTCCCTAGGAGCACGCCGGCCATGAGTTCCCCGATGATCGGGGGCATCTTCAGCCGGACACAGAGCTCACCCATGAGCTTGGCCGAAGCAAAGATGATGAAGAAATAAAACAAAAGGTTTTCGGCTTCCATACTAACTCACTTTGGAGGGGGAACCGCCCGCAACTATTTTAATCTGGTTCGGCAGAAATATGAAGATTTGAGGCTGCCCCTTGTACTCCTCCAAGAAACCGATCACGGATACGTTTTTATGGGCAAATTTTTTTGAATCTGGGAAAGACGATATATGTTTTCTTGGAATCAGGGCCGCGAACTCGTCATCCTGAGAATGTAGGAAAAGAAAATTTTTATCAGGCTCCACCCGGATGCAAAAAAAGACCACTGAGACGATCTTCCCAAGATAGCTGTTGGCCTCACTCGCCTGAACCTCGGGATAATAAGGGCCTCCCCAAAATCCTTTTTCAAGGCGGCGTGCTTGTTTTTCTGCTTTTTCGAAATCCTGTCTGTAGTCATCCCTGAAGGGAAAGAAGAGAAAAGCAGAAGCAAAACCCTCCTGGAGGATGAATTTATTGAAAAGCTGCTGTTCTTCTATCCAGACATAAGCCAATAGCCTTCCGTACTTATCCTCGAGTTCACGGTCGTAGGTCAGGCTCACCTTTTTTCGATAGAGGTAGTGGAAAGTAAAACGCTTGGATACATGGGCTTGGAACTGTGTCTCTTCTTCGGGATGGCCGATTTCTGGGGCATCAATACCGATCAACCTGACTATTCGACTCCCCCTATTATTATCAAACTTAACCCTGATAGTATCACCATCAAAAACAGCTATCACGACCCCTTCTTCAGGAGGGGAGGAACTTCTGTTGACCTGGTTATTCAGGATTCTTTGGCAGAAAAAACCGAAAACGAGGACAACGAACAGCAGTCCCAGGACAAGGCGAGGGAGTGTATTCTTTAAAAGTCCTGCTTTCCCCATGGATTTACAGAAGACGAACTCTCAGAGGATGATTCATTGAATACGCAGCGAATAATCCTACCTGGAACTCCTTTTTTCTGGCTTATTTCTTCTTGAGGAGCATCCTCACGGCCTTTTTTATATGACTGGAGCTGATACCATACTTCTCCATGAGTTCTTCCGGTTTGCCGGACCTGGGGAGGTCCTTGATGGCCAGATGAACTATGTTCGCCTTTCCGGCCAAGGCGGCGGCCGCGGCATCGCCCAAGCCGCCGCTCTCAAAATGGTCTTCGACGACCACGACTCTCTTTCCCGCTTCTAGGACTTCACGACTGATAGTTTTCTTATCGATCGGTTGAATAGAGTAGGCATCGATAATCCGGACATGGATTCCTTTTCTTTTCAAATCCGCGTAGGCTTTCAAGGCTTCGTGGACGGTGATTCCGGCGGCGATTATCGCGGCCTTATCCTTGGGGGTCTTTTTTAAGACTTTCGATCCTCCGATCGGGAACGTGTGTCTTTTTGAATAGATGAGAGGCGTGGCCGGCCGGGTGGTTCTCAAGTATCCCAAACCTTTATGCCGGGCGAGCGATTCCACGCAGCCTTCCGTGGAGTAGGCATCGGAAGGATACAGAACGGCACAACCTGGGATAGGTCTGAATATGGCGAGATCCTCGAGGCCCATCTGGGACGGGCCGTCGGCGCCGATGCTGACCCCGGAATGAGAGCCGACGAATTTGATGTTGGAAAAGGAATAAGCAGACATCCTGATCTGGTCATGGGCTCGGCTCAAGAAGGCAGAGAATGTGGCCACAAAAGGGAGAAAACCCTTGGCTGAAAAGCCGAGGCTCATCCCCACCATGTTCTGTTCGGCGATGTAGGTCTGGAATGATCTTTTCGGGAATTCTTCGAAAAAGTCCTCAGCGTAGGTGGAATTCTTGACATCTCCATCCAGAGCCACCACCGCAGGATTGATCCGTCCTAGGCTTACCAGGGCATTGCCGTACGCTCTTCGGGTGGCTGTGTTCTTTGTGTATGTATTTCTTTTAAAACTGTATTTTTTTTGCAGTCTTAAGGATTTTCTTCGACGAGGCTTTTTGACGTATTTCTTGGCATTGAGCTCTGGCATAGGGCCAAGCTCTTCGAGTGCCCGGCGAAGCTGATCTTCGTTTAACGGCTTTCCATGCCAGCCGTTCCTGTCCTCCAAAAAAGAGACACCTTTCCCCTTGATGGTTTTAGCCAAGATGGCTGTGGGTTTATCTGCTTCGGAGGCTTTTCGAAGAGCGTCGAGTATCTGATCGATGTTATGCCCATCTATCCTGATTGCATTCCAACCAAAGGCTTTAAATTTCCGCTCGTAGGATTTGATATCATGTCCGTGCATCGTTTCCTGTGATTGTCCTAATCTGTTTATATCAAGGATGGCGCAGAGATTATCGAGGCTAAGGTTGCGGGCCGAGTTGGCGGCTTCCCAAACAGAACCCTCGGCGCATTCGCCGTCTCCCATCATCACGAACACTCGACCTGGCGATTTCACTGATTTTGCGGCCAGGGCCATGCCTACCCCGATAGACAAGCCCTGCCCAAGAGAGCCGGTCGCGGATTTAATCCACCTCATCCTGGGTGTGGGATGCCCTTCGAGAGTGCTGGTGATCTTCCTGAGCTTCATCAACTCTCTTTCAGGAATGATCGCTGCTTCGGCGTAAACAGCCCAGATGATCGGAGCCGCATGTCCTTTAGAAAGAACGAGCTCATCGTTGGCCCAATCATTGGGGTCGGCGGGGTTGTAGCGCATTTCATCGAAGAATAGACAAGCCATCAGATCAGCCATCGACAGACATGTGGTCGGATGACCAGACCCAGCCTTGGTGGTCGTTCTTAGAGAGTGAACCCTTAATCTAGTGGCAATTCTTGTCAAGGCCTCTTTTTTATCCATGGGCCAACACCTCCTCAGGTTGAATAGACAAAATGGATTGAACTATTTTGTGGGTGCAGACAAATTTTCCAGGATTTATGTTAAAAACCGGGCTGGTGAGATTTCCTCGCATCTAAAGAACCTCATATCATATCGACTTCATGATGAAAAGAAAAGAAAAATTTGAAAAATGAGCAGAAAAGTTACACTATCTTTTCGAACCAGGTATTGGTCGAGATTTTCTTAAAGCCTAACGACTTATACAGGGACATGGCAAACCTGTTCTCTCTATCAACAGTGATCTCCACGGACCGGACGCCCTTAGCCACCAGGTCAGAGAGTCCTCGACAGAGGAGTGCTTTGCCTAAACCTTGACCTTGATAGGCAGGATCGACACCACACATGTGGATGCGGCCGTGGATGAGGGACTGATTCGTCCCGCCTCTCTCCAGCAGATGAGGCCAACAATAACCAACGACCTTGTTTTCTTTCTTCGAGCGGACCATCGGGATATCTTCCAATCGACAGTCCGTAAAATCGAGATAAAATTTAATCTCCTCAGGGGAATTCGGACAGAATCCCCAGGTTCCAGCGAAGGTTCTATTCTGGATTTCTGCCAGAAGAACCTCTTCACCAGGGCTGAAACACCCCAGTTTGACTGTAGCCGGTAGTTCAGCTTCAGCCCTATCTGACTGATCCTTTTCAAGGTCAAGAAAGCTCCGAACTGGCTCAAAACCCCATCTCTCCATCAGGGCTGTGCCGGCTGTCTTGCCTTGTGGCAAGCAGATATGGATGACTTTTGTGCCCAGATTTTCTGCTCTTTTCCAGGCCGCCTCGAACATTTGGGTAGCCAGCCCGAGACGTCGATGTTCAGGATGAACAAATCCCCTCAGGATTATCCTTCCTATCTTCAGTTCTGGAGTCATGTCTAGAAAACCGACTATCCTGTCCTCGCAAAAGGTAAGAAACAGATCTTTCTGAGGAGAGAACTGCGGTCTGCTGAACGTCTTGGTCACAAAAGATTTGACATGCTCTCTGCGGCCCGGTATCCAAGCGGATGTCTCGCAGCAAAATCGGATGTAGTCCTCGAAATGGGCTTTCGTGTAATTCTTGATGGCGTAAGGCTGAGTGCTCATTGTCGGTTAAAGGGGCAAATTGTAACAGAGAAAAAGATGTTATACAATGGCTTGGCGGTAAAGAAAGGTATCTATCATGAAAGATAAAAAAGCAGATGTTCTCGTCATCTCACCCCACCCCGATGATGCCGAATTCGGTGCAGCCGGGTCTGTGGCTAACTTTGTCCGACAAGGAAAGGTGGTCGTGTATATCGTCTGCACCAACGGTGATAAAGGTTCCGAGTCGCTGGACTGTAAACCCGAAGATCTCGCTCGCGTGCGGGAGAAAGAACAGCTCGAAGCGGCCAAAATTCTGGGGGTGAAGGACGTGGTTTTTCTCCGCCATCCGGATCAGAGCCTTGAAGATACTCCGGAGTTCAGGAAAGAAATCGTCAGGTATATCAGACTCTACAGACCCGAAATCGTCATCACCTCTGACCCCTACCGCCGCTATATCTGGCATAGGGATCATCGGATTGTCGGGCGGGTGGTGATGGATGCTGTTTTTCCGTTCGCCCGAGACATCTGGGCCTACCCGGATTTTGTCGAAGAGGGGCTCAAACCCCATCATGTTAAGGAAGTCTGGCTGTGGGCCTCGGAAGCTCAGGATGTGAATTTTCGTTCGGACATAACCCAAACCTATGATTTAAAACTGAAGGCTCTTAAATGCCACAAAAGCCAAATCAAGGATTCCTTTTCCCAAGAAATGGAAAAGTGGCTCTGCCAGAGAGCGAGGGATATGGCTGAAGGAGAACAGTTTATGCTAGCGGAGGGCTTCCATCGAGCGGAAATATGGTGGTAGGCAAGTCCTTTTTTTTGACAAGTCTAGAAAACAGCCGATAAATTTCTCGGGCCGTTTTCTCCCAAGAAAACTTCTTGGTCGCTCCTTGACTTATCCTGTCTGGTCCCCAAAGATGAGCGTGCTGAGAGAAGAATGTTTCCAGACGCTGGGCCAGGGAGACGGGATCATCAGGCTGGAACGTAAAGCCGTTCTGGCCGTTTTTGACGATCTCCGACATATCCCCGATCTGAGACACAATAACAGGCGTCCCGCAGGCCAGGGCTTCGATGATCACCAGGCCAAAGGATTCATACAGAGAAGGGACGAGAAGAACATCCGCAGCGGAGTAGTAGTGTTTGAGTTCCGGCTGGCTTTTCGAACCCAGGAAGACCACCCGATCATCGATCTTCTCCTCTGCAGAGGACTTGATAATCCGTCTTAATTCTCTGTTCTGTCTGAGATCCTCTTCTTTCCCGCCGCCGACAACAACCAGCTTGAGCTGCTCGTATAAGCCCTTATTGTTCCTTTTTAAGGATGATAAGGCTTGAATGACAGTCATCAATCCCTTGACCGGTTCTATCCTTCCCACGAACAAGAGTATCTTTTCCCTGCCTCCGCGTCTCAACTCATCAGAGACGTTTGAGGATGGACAGGGATGGAACAGCTCCTTGTTTAACCCTGGATAGATCACCTGGACCTTTGATGGTGAAGCCCCGTAGATCTTCATCAGACTTTGTTTTTCTCTCCATGTGGATGAAACGATCGCCTCGGAAACAGAACAGAGCTCCTCTTCTACACTCGGCCTCTTGGGGTGTTCTTTTTCATCTTCCAGCCGTCTGTTTTTTAGGATGCCAAGAGTGTGGTACATGTGAACAAGAGGAAGACCAAGCCTGCGTTTCAACCAGGCACCAACAACTCCCGAGAGCCAATAATGGGAAAAGATGAGATTACAGTGAGTGATATCCCTTCGGATGAAACGGGCAAGATTATCC
>CAYGBF010000344.1:0-5106 GCA_964348035.1 uncultured Eubacteriales bacterium
TCGTCGGGGGATCAAATTTTGCTGCCTGCCGAAGCCTGCACCTGCGGAGGCAGGTGCAGGGCGCGGGTTCATGCCCCGCCCGAGAAGGGGAGGCAGAGAACCCGATGTAAATCGGGTGACGAAAGCAGAGCTTTTACCCAAGGTATCGAAGTCAGTTCCCCCTCCAAGTTGACTCTGGTTATGAATGTGTTATCGTTGACAATAAAAAAAGAGTTTTTTTACAATAGGCCAGGATTGAAACCTGATCAATCCTCAAGATAAAATGATCATATCCGGGCACTTCATCGACACCGTCATCATCATCTTCTACATGGGGGGCATCCTGGTCTTCGGCCTGCTATTCCGGAAATACGTGAACACCACC
Source organism: uncultured Eubacteriales bacterium (assembly GCA_964348035.1). Lineage (GTDB taxonomy): Bacteria > Acidobacteriota > Aminicenantia > Aminicenantales > Aminicenantaceae > CAYFXE01. The sequence continues at coordinate 365 of CAYGBF010000344.1, forward strand.
GAAGACTACTTCCTGGCTGGCAAAATGCTTCCCTGGTGGGTCATTAGTTTTTCGATCATCGGCACCAACATCGGCGCTTATGATTACATGGGGGGCGCGGGCGGCGCCTTCCGGTTCGGGATCGCCCAAGCGAATTACGAATGGCTGGGCGCCATCCCGGCCATGATTGTCTCGGCCTTCCTGGTAATCCCTTACTTTTGGCGGAAAGGCGTCTACACGGTGCCGGAATTCTTGGGGAAGCGTTATAACGAGGCTGTCAGGACCATCGAGTCGATTATCTACGGAGTCTTCTTCGTCATGCTTCTCGGGATCTTTTTCTGGGCCAGCGGGCTGATGCTCCACACCTACCTCGGTTGGCCCTTGAAATTGAGCATCGTGATCACGGCCATCATCGTCGGCATCTACACGATCACCGGGGGCTTGGCCGCCGTTGCCTTGACCGATGTTGTTCAACTGGGAGTTATGTTTGTCGGAGGGATTTCCATGGCTGTTATCGGGTTTTGGAGAGCCGGGGGAGTTCAGGTTTTTTTCGAAAAGCTCACCTCATCCCATCCTCAGCATCTTCAACTTTTCCTGTCCTTGGAGAATCCTGATTATCCCTGGTTGGGGATGATCCTGGGCCTGGGTCTTGTCCTTTCTCCAGCCTGGTGGTGTGCCAACCAATCCATTATCCAGAGGACACTGGGAGCTCGCTCGGAATGGGATGCCAAAGCCGGGATGCTTTTTGCTGCCTTCCCGAAGACCATGATCCCGCTCCTGGTCGTCCTCCCCGGTTTTTTTGCCCTGGTGTTCGCTTCCCCGTCCGAGATCGCCAACCCAGATCAGGCTCTTCCCTGGGTGATAAAAAATCTTCTGCCGCCGGGATTGGCTGGCTTGGTGTTTGTCGCCTTCGTGGCTGCTCTTCACTCCAGTGTCGACTCGACCCTCAATTCAGCCTCCACCCTTTGGACACGGGACATCTATCAACGCTTTATCCGCAGGGAGGCTTCGGATAAGCATTACCTCATCGTCGGGCGTATCTTGACCGGAATTTTTGTCCTGTTCGGGGTTCTGTTTGCTCCGGTCACCGACCGGTTTCCTGGCATTTATGTAGCCATGCAGAACCTTCTTTCTCTTTTCCAAGGCCCAACCCTGGCCACTCTGCTGTTAGGGATTTTGTGGTGGAGAGCCACGAGATGGGGGGGATTATTCGGCCTGACAGGAGGAGTGGCGTCGGCCGGGATATTGTTTGCCTTCAAAGTCAACTTTCTGTACGTGGCCTGGTGGTCATTCGTGGCTTCTGGACTTATTAATATCATCGTCAGCCTGTTGACCTCGCCCGAAAGACCGGAGAAGCTGAGAGGGCTCGTCTACCGCTATCTCGAAAACGATGATGGAGCTCAGGAAATTCTCAGGCGAAAGGCGGAAGGATGAGTTTTTTGAGCCGCATTCCTGTTGTCTATGCTACGATTCTGATCATCGGTCTCTACCTGCTGCTGCTTCTCTGGGTGCTGCGCCGGCCAAAGCCGGACATACTCAGAGAAGCCCCTAACAAGAGGGGCTGGCGTGATCTGCGTATCTGGGCCGTACTCCTGATCGTCTTCCAGGTTGCTTTGTATATCATTTTTTAAACGGAAATGAAGAAAGCCTATTCTCCGTTAAAGATCGTCGGTATTTTCTGGTTAATCATGGGCGGATTTGTTCTCTTGGCCTCGATTTTTCCCCCGACAGTGATGGGGAAGGTTGTCAACCTCGTGGCTGGAGCGCTTTTGGCCCTGATGGGAGGGCTGTTCCTGTTCCTCCATCAAAGATTCAAGCGATGAAGCTCATCAATCCTTCGACAAACGAGAGCGAAATAAGGAAAACGTTCAGAAGATCTGTCCTTAACCGCCGCAAGGACATCGTCAAGATCGAGCGGAATTATCTTCCCTGTTATTTGTTCAATCTCGTGTATAAAAGCGACAAAAAAACATTAACAATTCATGTGATCTGCGATGCGGTACGAGCCAAAGTCAGGCGGGTGAGCTGGCCGCAGCCGTTTCACTCCTCTCGTGTGGATTTTCCAGACTATGCTCTGGATCAGGAGAGAGCATTAAAAACGGTAAAAGAGGAGTTCAGGTGGGGTGGATGGTCTTCTCAACTCAGGATCAAGAAGAAATACCGTCTGGATGAAGTGAATCGGCTCGGGAAGATCGGGTATCCGTTCTGGATCGTCTATTTCAAGAGAAGGGAACGCCTTAACTTTGTCGTCTACGATGCCCTTTCTGGAAAGCGAGAGGACTTCTTCAGCAAGGACATCTTCTTGGAGCTCTTCGGACTGACTAACGGTTCTTTTTCCAGAGCCAGTATAGATAAGCCGCCGGCCATTGATACAGGGCAAAAATAATCGGAGAAAGGATGAGCCAGTAAATCGTGAAGTCGAGGACAAACAGGAAAACGAAGGCAGCGATTCCCCCCAGAGAGGCGGTGATTGAAGCCGCAAGCAAAAGGTGAGAATAGATCTTCTTCACAACTCCTTTTTACTCTGAGGCGGCAGGAAATTCAAGCAAAAAGGGGCGGCTGTTTTTTAAAAAACAGCCGCCCCTTTTTGTCCCTGTACCCGCTACCCGTTTTTACGGGCACAAGCTTCGCGGGCACAGGCTGCGTCTGCAATCCAGGCTTGTTCCTGCACCTGCCTACACAGGTCCAAGCTCCAGCAGGAATCCAGATAAGAAAAAATAGATCCTGTATTCCCTTTAATCAGAGAATTTGAAGCCTTTCTTTATGAAAAGCCTCAGGCAGGCCTCTACCACCTGAGGATCGTATAATTTTCCTTTGTTGTCCGAGATTTCATCCAGGGCCATGTCGATCGGCTGAGCGGGATGGTAAGGTCTATGGGTAGCCATGGCCTCAACCACATCGGACACGGCCAAAATCCTTGCCTCCGTGAGAATTTTGTTCTCTCTCAGGCCTAAAGGATATCCGCTTCCGTTCATCCTCTCGTGATGCTGTTGGATGATTTGGGCAATGGGCCAGGGGAATTCGATGTTTTTCAGGATTTCATAACCCACTTGAGGATGGGTCTTTATGAGGTTGTATTCCACTTCTGAAATCGGACCTGGTTTACTGAGGATTTCGGCGGGGACGCTGATTTTGCCGATATCATGAAGATCACCTGCTATGCGGAGCCCCTTGATTTTATCCTCGGCCAGACCCATCTCTTCTGCGATCGCACAGGCTAGTCTCGTGACCCGCCTCTGGTGACCGGCTGTGTACGGATCTCTGGTCTCGATCGTAAAGGCCATGGCTTGGACTGTGGCCTCCAGGGCCTCCTGTAGTTTTTTCGTCCGGAGTTTCAATTCTTTTTCTGTCTTAATCCGGTTGCTGATATCGGTGAAGGTTATGACCACGCCGGTCGAACCGTGTTTATTATTCGAAATGGAGAGCATCCTGTAATCGATGGGCGTCTTTTTTCCTGCCTTAGAAAGAAGATAGACATTGTTGGGTGGAGGAGGCGTTATTCCGTTCATGACCTCTTTCAGAGGGATTTTATGCGCCTTGCCTGAGTGTGCGTTTTTCACTCTAAACGCACTCCCCAATGATTTATGGAGCATGTTCTTTTGCTTCGATCCGGTGAGTCTTTCAGCCAGAGAATTCATGAACGTGACCTGGCCTTTTTCATCGGTCACGATCACCGCGTCTCCGATGCTCTTCAAAACGGTGGTCAACCACTGCTCTCGTTCTCTGTGCTGAATCTCCATCTGATATTTGTAAAGGGCAATTTCGATACTTGTTTGGAGCTCTCGTTCTTCGAATGGTTTGACGATATAACCGAAAGGCTCGGTTTTTTTGGCCCGATCCATCGTCTTTTCATCGACAAAGGCTGTGATGTACACGACAGGGATATCGAAGTCCTTGTATATCCGGTAGGCGGCTTCGATACCGTCGATTTCTCCTTCGAGCATGACATCCATCAACACGAGGTCGGGCATGAGTTTTTGAGTCTGTTTGATGGCCTCTTGGCCGGTGCTCAGGACTTTAAGGACATCATACCCCAGTATCAAAAGCATGTTTTTGATGTCACGGGCGACGATGCTTTCGTCCTCGACGAGCAGAATTTTTCTCTTATCCATATGTCTTCTTTTTGCTTTTTTACCGCCTGGCCATGTATTGATGTCCTTCCTCTGTCTCGAGATCAAGATGTGGCGTCTAAACCGGAAGAGTGCATATATCCTTCCGAGTAACCATGAAACCTTTAAGGAATGAAACAGCAAACCATACAAGTCACCTCGAGTCAGACTCTGGTAAAAGGATAAGATTTGGCCTCTCTTGTTGACAATCACCCCTAAAGAGGAATTCAGGGATGATTTTTTAGACGGATTTTCCTCTCCAGGAGGAGGATTTACATGAGATTTAAGAGAGGTTTGTGGCTGATTTAGTTTGATTTTACAGGATTTTATGAGTTTCTGATGTCAAAGCGAAAGGCAAAATTTTTTTCTCAGATTTTGAACAAGGATGGGAATAGTCTTTAATAAAACCTCACCACGCACTGTTTTTTTAAACCAACTCCTCCGCCAGCTTGTTTGATTTCAACCATCCACACGACGGTGTAAACGCCTTTTTTCCATTCCGTGGGATCTATCGTTACCCCGAAGAATGCGCACTCATTTTTCAGCCATGTAAACCAGTCGGTTGTATAAGAAACGGTTTCTGGCCCAAGCCACCAAATATGAAATCTTAATTTAGTTTTCAAGAGAGCGAATACTTGTGTCCAGAAATAAATC
>CAYGBF010000345.1:0-2858 GCA_964348035.1 uncultured Eubacteriales bacterium
AAAGAAATAAGCAAGGAGAGATCCAAGGAGTGGAAACGGTTGGATGTGGCAATCCTGCATTCCCTGATCATCGACAAGCTTCCCCCTCTCTCTACGGCCCCGTTTTCTCTAGAGAACAACGTCAGTTACATCAGGGACCTCGAGCAGGGTCTCACCAAGGTTACAGACGGAGAGTTCCAGATGATTTTTCTTCTCCGGCCCGCCGAGCTTAACCAGATCCGAGAAGTCGTCGAGAACGGCGAACTCATGCCCCAAAAATCGACCGATTTCTTCCCCAAGCTTAAATCAGGGTTGGTTATCAATCCGCTGAGAGACTAACTTCCTAGAGCAGAGGTGATGATATGGTTTACTTAGATAACAACGCGACGACGCCGCTGGATCCTGCGGTTGCTGACAAGATGGTTCATTTCCTCCGCGAGCATTTCGGCAACCCATCATCGCTTTATCCGATAGGCCGGGCCGTCAAAGAAATCGTCAACGAAGCCCGGGGGACGATCGCCAAGGCTTTAGGAGCCAGCCAGTCTGAGATCTTTTTTACAGGCTCAGGGACAGAATCTGATAATTTTGCCATCCGCGGCATTCTCGACGCCGCAGCAGATAAAAAGGACCTCATCATCTCAGCCATCGAGCATCCCGCTGTCCTCCAAACAGCCAACCACCTCGAAACAAAAGGATACAAAGTGAGTTATGTCCCGGTTGATGAGCACGGCCTGATTGATCTGGATTTTTTGAAAGACGCTGTAACGCCCCGAACGGCCCTGATATCGATCATGCAGGCCAACAATGAACTCGGAACCATCCAGCCCATTGAAGAAGTGACCAAGATAGCCCGGGAGCATGGAATACGCGTCCATACCGATGCCGTCCAAGCCTTCGGTAAAATCCCGGTCAATGTCAGAGACTTAGGTGTCGACCTTCTCTCTATTTCCTCGCATAAAATCTACGGTCCCAAGGGTATCGGTGCTCTGTACATCAGGAAAGGAACACAAATATCTCCGCTGATTTACGGAGGACATCAGGAAAGAGAGATGCGAGCCGGTACAGAGAACACAATCGGTATTGTCGGCTTCGGTGAGGCTGTGCGGATTCTGAAGGAGCAGTCGAGCGGGGATAAAAAGCGGGTGGATAAGTTGGCCGACAGATTGAAAAAGGGCATAGAAGAAACGATCCCCAAGGTGAAATTCAACGGTCATGAGACAAAGAGAATCAAATGGACTCTGAATTACGCCTACCCCGGTCTCGAGGCAGAGGCCATCCTTCTGGCTTTGGCGACCAAAGATATCTTTGTCTCCACTGGATCGGCCTGCAGCGAAGATTCCGAGGATGTCTCTCACGTCCTCAGTGCCATCGGCCTCAGGCCTGAAATCGCCCGCTCCTCGATCAGGATGTCCCTAGGTCGATTTAATACCGAGGAAGACATCGATATTGTGCTCCGGGAGCTTCCAGAAATTGTCGAGAACTTGAGAAAAATCTCTGCCCTTGATGTCGATGATTATTAAGGATCAAAGAGACTAACTCTTGTCTTTTATCCGAGTCAGATAGGCTTTTCTCACCTGCCTAAAAAACTTTTGATACCCTTCAGTCCTGTAATCCGGATACGTCCAGCTCAAGGCTTGAGTGCCCTTCTTCGTGAAAAGTAATTCCAGATGAGCGTAAATCCCTTGCTGGAGAGGGATGCGGTGGGCAAAATTTTTTGTCGTGGCCATGATCAAGGCGGACGGCGTGATGTAGCCGGGGTCGAGGTTAACCACTCGCCGAGAACTTCTCTCTTGTTTTCTCATTTCCTCTTCGAGCCTGTTGGTATGGAGCTTTATCTCACTCAGCATATCTGGGGAAACTAAGCCCTCAAAGCTTAAAAACTGTCTTTTTAGGTTTGAGCCCATTTGTTCCTCGTAGTAATCAGTAAAATCAAAATTGAACAAAGAGCTGGCCGAATCTATCGGGCCGAAAAGCTCTTCGAGTTTTGTGCGGGCGTCTTTGAAGAGACGTTCTTCGGAGGCAATGAGACCGCAGATGAGTTTGACCTGAGAAAAGGATTCTGCTTCAGCCATCATCAACCTGATTTTATCTTTTCCATTCTAGTAGTTCAAGGCTGGGGTCAGACTTTGATAACTTGAATTATTTTATTGTTTGTTCTTGAAGCATCTAGATAAAATAATTCAAGTTATCAAAGTCTGACCCCATCTCATTGACCTTACTTTTCTTATTCTTTATAATCTGGGCATTATGAAGTGGGTTTACGTCGAAGATATTGCTGACTACAAGGACCAAAAAGTCGAAATCAGAGGCTGGCTCTACAACAAAAGGTCCAGCGGAAAAATCCGATTCCTCCTGATCCGGGACGGCACTGGGGTCATTCAGGGAACGATCTTCAGTCCGGAAAAAGGCAGCTCTCTATTCGACGCCTATGAATCACTCACCCAGGAGTCATCCTGCATCGTTCGCGGTAAGGTTAAGGCGGATCCGAGAGCCCCTGGAGGTCACGAACTGGACGTCGAAGACATCGAAATCATTCAAGTGGCCGAGGAATACCCGATCGCCCCAAAGGAACACGGCATCCCGTTCTTGATGGAGCACCGTCATCTTTGGCTGCGCTCTCAAAAACAACATGCCATACTCCAGATCAGAGCTGAACTCGTCAAGGCTATCAGAGACTTTTTCGATGGCCGAGGATTCCGATTGATGGACACTCCCATCCTGACCCCGAGCGCCTGCGAAGGAACCACGACTCTTTTCGAGACCGAATACTTCGACCAAAAAGCCTACCTGAGTCAGAGCGGACAGTTGTACAACGAAGCCACGGCTATGGCTTTCGGGAAAGTGTACTGCTTCGGCCCCACGTTCAGAGCCGAGAAATC
>CAYGBF010000346.1:0-3551 GCA_964348035.1 uncultured Eubacteriales bacterium
GCTCCTTTCTTCAATTCGCTTCCCCAACGGTACCTGAGTTTTATTGTCGAAATCCAGACCCAGGTGAACGCCTCGGTCATCCTGTTCAGTCATACGGACATGGGCCGTGATCTTGCTCCTCGTCTAGCCGCTAAATCGGAAGCTTCAGTCTGCCTGGATTGTGTGGGGCTATCCTTAGACCCTAACACGCACAGCCTTCTTCAGACCAAACCGGTTTACGGGGGGAATGCCTTGGCCGTCTGGACCTCCCCTCCCGACAAACCTCGCATCGCGTCCATGAGGCTGAGATCTTCTTCCCCGGCTGAGCCTGATGAGTCCAGAGAAGGAGAAATCATCCCCATCAAGACCGAAGCGGATGATTCCAGCTTTAAGACTGAACTGCTGGAAGCTGTGGAGGAAGATGTCAAGGGAGTAAAGCTCGAAGAGGCCAAGGTGATCGTAGCCGGTGGCGGGGGGATCGGAGCTCGCGAGGGCTTCGAAATACTCGAGGAATTAGCTCAGATTCTGGGGGGTGCGGTGGGTATCACCCGTGTTCCACGCGATGAAGGCTGGATGCCATCTTCACAAGAAATCGGGCAGACCGGACACATCGTCAGCCCAGATTTGTACATAGCTGTTGGTATTTCCGGGGCTCCCCAGCACCTGGCTGGGTGCTCGGGGGCTAAAAATATCGTGGCCATTAACAAGGACCCCCAAGCCCACATCTTCCAAGAAGCCGATATCGGGATCGTCGGCGACTACAGAGAGGTCATACCTATCCTCATTGAACAGTGTAGGGTGTGGCTCAAAACTTGACTCCTTCCGACTCTGAGATTGTTTTTGAATTCATCCTTGACATGTCAGAAAAAAATCTTTAAAATTAAAGCACTCTTATAGGAGTGTTATATGAGTGCATCAAAAAGGAAACCAGCGGACAGCAAAGTGACCATCAAGATCCCCGGACCTCTGTATAACCGGATTGCCAAAATTGTTGCTGGGAGTGGATTCAACTCCGTCACCGATTTTATCGTGTATGTCTTGCGAGACCTGGTTTCTACCGGTACAGGAATCCACCCGACCAAAAAAATCGAAGATCCTAGTCTGAGCAAGGAAGAAATAGAAGCTATCCGAAAACGCTTGAAATCGTTGGGATACCTTTAGTCTATCCTTTCAAAGCGCTTCTATTCATTCTGAATCGTAATAATCGGAGGAAAACATGTCTTTGAAATTGGTCCCACCTCATGGGGATAAACTCAACCCCTTAATCTTAGACGGAGACGAACTGGCAGAAGAAAGGAAAAGAGCAAAATCTCTTCCGATCATCCGACTTACTTCTCGGGAGACATCGGATTTGATCATGATGGCCATCGGGGCCTTCTCCCCTCTGAAAGGTTTCATGGGTAAAGCGGATTATAACAGAGTTGTTGATGACATGCATATGGTTGATGGCACCCTCTGGCCAGTCCCGATAACACTGGCTGTCGTCGAAGAACAAGCGGACAGTTTGCCGGTAAGCTCCAACGTCGCCCTCGTCGATGATGAAAGCGACGAATTGATGGGCATGATGAATGTCGTCGAGAAATACAGGTACGATAAGCTGCACGAGGCTAAAAACGTTTTCCGTACCCAAGACGAGGCCCATCCAGGTGTGGCCAAGCTTATGGCTCAAGAAGACATTCTGCTCGCTGGCCCGGTAAGAGCCTTCAGTGAGGGGCCCTATCCCCAGGTGTACGGGAGTTTTTACGGCCGGCCTGAAGATACCCGAAAAATTTTTGAGGAACATGGCTGGAAGACTGTGGCAGCCTTCCAGACGCGAAACCCGATCCATCGAAGCCATGAATACTGCACAAAAATCGCCCTTGAAGTCAGCGACGGTATCCTGATCCACCCTCTGGTAGGTAAACTTAAGGCCGATGATATCCCGGCTGAAGTTCGGATGAAATGTTATGAGGTGCTGATGGAAAACTACTATCCCCGTGACAGAGTGGTCCTTAAAGTGTATCCGATGGAGATGCGATACGGCGGACCGCGGGAAGCCATCCTCCACGCCATCTTCAGGCAGAATTACGGATGCAGCCATCTGATCGTCGGCCGCGATCATGCCGGTGTCGGAGATTACTACGGCCCGTTTGATGCCCAAACGATATTCGACGACCTCGACGAAGGGGAACTGCACATAGAGCCCCTAAAAATCGACTGGACCTTCTGGTGTTACAAATGCGACGGGATGGCTTCGATGAAGACCTGCCCCCACGGAAAAGACGATCGGGTACTCATCAGCGGGACAGAGCTACGCAAACTTTTGGCCGCAGGACAGATGCCTCCGAAAGAATTCAGCCGGCCAGAGGTGGTCCAGATTTTGATGGATTATTATAAAAATTTAAATACTGGATAAACTCAGCCGATAGCTAAAATGGAGTAATCATATGACTGAGCAAAAAGCAACGAACATCACCTGGCATCAAAGTCTCATCAGAAAGGAAGACCGGCAAAGACTTCTTCACCAGAAAGGTATTGTCATCTGGTTTACGGGCCTGTCGAGCTCTGGAAAATCGACCGTTGCCCACGCCGTCGAGGAGGAATTGTACAAGCGAGGCCATCTCTGCTATGTCTTGGACGGCGATAACATCCGACACGGTCTGAATAAAAACCTCGGATTTTCACCGGAAGACAGAGAGGAAAACATCCGCCGGATAGGAGAAGTGGCTAAGCTCTTTGCCGCAGCGGGCTTAATCACCATGACGGCCTTCATCTCTCCCTACAGAAGCGATCGAGACAAGGCTCGACAGCTTCTCGAGGACAGGGAATTCATCGAGGTTTTTGTCAAAGTCTCATTAAAAGAGGCCGAACAAAGAGACCCCAAAGGACTGTATAAAAAAGCACGAGCTGGAGAGATAAAAGAGTTCACCGGAATCTCCGCTCCGTATGAAGAACCTCTGAGTCCCGAACTGATTATTGATACAGATAAGCTTGATGTGGAGAGCAGCCGTGATTTGATCATCCGATATTTGGAAGAGAAGAAGATCGTCAGCAAGCCGTCTCCATGAATCGAAAGCAGGAAGGCCCCCTAGAAAGAAACAAGCTCTTTTAAGCTCTGGTAACGTTCATCTATCTCCTTTGGAGACAGTCTTTTATAGCGTTCGATCCCAAAGTCTTCGATGACAAAGGAGGCCATGACACTGCCGTAGACAGCGGCTTTGCGGATGACTTCTTGATCGAAGGACTTCACTTTGTCCAGGTAGCCTAAAAACCCCCCAGCAAAACAGTCTCCGGCTCCGGTCGGGTCGACGACCTCTTCACAGGGATGGGCCAGAACCCCAAAAACAAGCTCTTGGCCCAGAACTATGGCTCCATGCTCACCCTTTTTCATCACGATGATGGAGGGGCCTTTCTCGAGAAGCATTTTCCCTGCTTTGGTCAGGTTGGCCTGTTTGGTCAACAGCTTGATCTCTTCCTCGTTGGCGAAGAAGAGATCCACCTTCTCTAAGACCTTTAAGACCGATTCTGACTTGGTGTTGATCCACAGGTTTATGGTATCCATGGCCACGAGCTTGGGGTGTTCGGCCTGAGCA
>CAYGBF010000347.1:0-3505 GCA_964348035.1 uncultured Eubacteriales bacterium
ACGCTGCACGCCGGTGGCCGGATCGAAGCTGGCGAGACGGATTCCGAGACGGATTTCGAGATGGAGCCGCTTGAGACGTTGTGCCAGCGGCTGAGCGAGCAATCGGTGTCGGCCTTTTATGAGGCGTTGGCCGAAGTGGGAATTGCTTACGGGTCCAGCTTCCAAGGAGTTGCCGGCCTGTGGTCGGGTGAAGGGGAAGCGTTGGGTGAGATTCACACGCCGGTGGAGCTTTCGGTCGAGGAGGTTTCGGTCGAGGCGGAGGTGGATTCGGGGGAAAGAAGCGCTTCTGATAAGCCGATTCCGAGTCATACGAAACCCATCACATCAGGCTTCACAGTCAATCAAGGGGCTGTCCAGCCCGTTACGTGTTTTTCTTTACAGGTTCCTTCCTACAATTTTGCTTGATCGCGGGAAAATTCTTGGGGGGATGTCGAAATGTCTATGATGCGGTGCCGCCCCTAAATTCGTGAAAGGAATAGTGGATGAATAAATACAAGAGGCAAGAGAGAAAAAAAAGAGAGAGGAAGCGAGAGAAAAGGAAAAGAGAAAAAAGAAAAAGAAGAAGGATCTAGTTCTGTTAGGTAACGAATTCTTCTAAGTCAAGATTAATTCCTACCCAAAAAATCGGCCTTCTGTTTGTCCCCTCCATTCCCGCTGGATCGTCGGAATCTTGGTTTGCTGCCCTTTCTTGTCTTTTTATTTTTAGAGCCGAAATTTTTTCGATTATTCTTTGGTCTGTTATTTCGAGACCTTTTTTCGTGCCTGAATCCTTCACTCTCGTCCGTGACAAAGAGATCGATATCCGCCGTTTGCACGGGAATCTTCATCCCGATGTAGGATTCGATGGCCTCGAGATGATCGGCCATACCTTCGCTGGCCAATGATATCGCCTTGCCGGAATTCCCAGCTCGAGCCGTCCGTCCGATCCGATGGACATAATTTTCACAATCCTGAGGAAGATCATAGTTAATGACCATATCCAAGTCGTCGATGTGCAGTCCCCGAGCGGCCACATCTGTTGCGACCAGATAAGCAAGCTTACCTGCTTTGAAATCGTCGATGATCCTTAATCTTTGGCTCTGAGGGAGGTCCCCAGTCAGGTGCTGACTGCGGTATCCGTTGACCTGCAGCTTCTTAGCCAGGCGGAATGCCGTATGCCGCATGTTGGTGAAGATCAAGACGTTCTGAGGAACTTGTGTCCTAAGGATGCCGAGCATGAGGTTCAACTTGATGTGACTTTTCACATGGTAGAGCTCCTGTGAAATCGTATCTACAGTCAGTTGTTCTGGAGTGACGGTTATTGAAACCGGTCGGTTCATGTGTTCGGCGGCGATTTTCCTGGAGAGGCGGTTTAAAGTGGCGCTGAAAAGCATGTTCTGTCGGGCTTTTCTTGAGGGAAGTTTCCGGATAATTTTGAGGATATCCGGAAGAAATCCCATATCAAAAAGACGATCAGCCTCGTCGATGACTAGGATGGCTGTGTCTTTCAGCTTAAGATGACCCTTTTGGCCAAGATCCAGTAGTCTTCCGGGTGTACCGATGATTATGTTTAAGCCTTTTTTCAATGAAGCTAGCTGTGCGTTGTAGCCCACACCTCCGTAAAAAGTTCCGATCTTAAACTCCAGGTGCCGGTTCAACAGCCGGGCTTCTTTTTCGATCTGAACAGCCAGTTCCCGAGTGGGCACGATGATCAGGGCCTTCCTTCGTGATCCATTCTTACTGAACAAGCGCTCGTACAGGGTGATCAAGAAAGCAGCGGTTTTTCCGGTTCCGGTCTGGGATTGAACGGCTACATCTTGGCCTCGCAGTGTTACAGGAAGGGTCTTTTCCTGGACAGTCGTCATTTCTGTATAGCCTCTGTCCGCGATCCCACGCTGGAGACGGGATTCGAGCTTCAGTTCGTTAAAGTTCATATGTTTGCCTTTTTTTGTTTAAAACATGAGGGGATGAATGTCAGAGGAAATTATCGTTCGGAAGGGAAAAACAATTTTCTTTGACTATTTTCCTGCCATATGTTTGGTATTACATTATACCTTAAACTAAAATATTTAACAATAAGAGACTAAAATCTATATATTACTCCTCTGGACATTCTATTTCACTTGATATCCCGTTGCATCCTGAGGGATCGAAACGGGACGAGCTTTTGATTGCTTTCATCCCAGAGGTGCAGGCGGAGGGATTTAAGACTTTTCCCGACTGTCACCGGCTTGATTTTCTGTAGTTCAGGCTCTGAATGAAAACATTTTTCTAGGTTGTAGTTGGGGATCAGCGGCCTGATGTGGTGTATGTGGTGATAGCCAATATTTCCAGTAAACCACTGAAGAATCTTGGGAAGCTTGTAAAAAGAGCTTCCTTCCAGGGCTGCTTTCAGCCGGTCCCAGTCCTCGTGTCGAGACCAGTAGACACCCTGAAAATTATGCTGGATGTAAAACAACCAGAGACCCAGCATCCCTCCCACTAGAATGACCGGGAGTTGAATCAAGAAGTATGTTCGAAATCCGAAGGAAAACCCAGCCGCCAAGACGATCCCTAAAACTCCCAGGTTGGAGAATAAAACACTGTATCGTTCCTGTCTGTTCTTGGCGCCTATCGGAAATCGCTGGGAGAGCATAAATATGAAGACCGGTCCGAGGATAAACACGACAAAAGGATTCCGGGCGAATCGGTACACCAAACGCTTCCACATCGGTGATTCGATGTATTCCTGCTTGGTCATCGTCCAGAAATCTCCCGTACCCCGCCGGTCAAGGTCAGCAACTGTGGCATGATGTCTCCAGTGTGCAGCTCGCCATTTTTCATAGGCTGCAAAGGTTAAAATCCCAGAGATGTACCCGAAAATAAGGTTGGCCCGCTTCGAAGAAAAGAAAGATTGATGAGCACAGTCGTGAAACAGGATAAACAATCGGACCATGAACAGACCCGCAGGTATGGTCAAGAGGAGGATGCTCCAGTAAGGATACCCTGCCTGGACAGCCTGGATCATCAAGTACCACAAAAGAAGGTAGGGGACTAGAGTGTTTATGATCTGCCAGACAGATTGACGGATGGTTGGATTCTGGAACCGGGAGATCGCCTGGTACCAGGCTGGCCTGATGGGTGTGGCTTTGGTGTTGTCTGGAAGAGATGTCATTGAAAATTATCTCATATTTATTCTGATCGTGCACATTCCCCCTGGCGTGATCGACTTCAAAAGGACTCTTCGAATCCAGTGAAGGAAACATCAGAGATTCTACTAATCCCATGTAAATAATAAATGTGGATATTAGAATTGTCAAGAATTGAGACGTGAACCTTTTTATTAGATCTATAATTTAAACCTGTAGGTGAACTTCACCATGAAGATGTTATCACCAGGAGCCGTGAGGAGGTTCCCGAAATCCCGGCTGAAATTAAAGTCCCCAGGGTTAGAAAAATCGGCGCGATTTTGAGTCCAAACTAGATAAAGCAGGGAACCAGGTCGATATTCCCAACGTAACACAATCGTGCCCCGAAGGGATTTGTA
>CAYGBF010000348.1:0-7424 GCA_964348035.1 uncultured Eubacteriales bacterium
TCTGTCCGCAAGGCGATCCTCTACGGAGCTATTTTGGCCTTCCTGGTTCTTTTTATTTTCCTCCAGGATCTGAAAACTCCGTTGATCATCGCCGTAGTCATCCCGATTTCTATCATCGCCACCTTTAATCTCATGTATTTTCGAGATATCACACTCAACATCATGTCTCTGGGAGGACTTGCTCTCGGAGTCGGAATGCTCGTTGACAACTCGATCGTGGTCTCGGAGAGCATTTTCAGGCACAAAGGCCTGGGGAAGACTCTGCCCGAGGCGGCCTTTACCGGAACAAAAGAAGTCGGGATGGCGGTCACCGCCTCCACTCTGACCACGGTCTCTGTCTTCCTCCCGGTGATTTATGTTCATGGTGTGGCGGGGCAACTGTTCAAAGACCAGGCGTTGACTGTCACCTTTGCCCTCCTGTCCTCGCTCTTCGTTTCTTTAACTCTTCTTCCGGTGCTGGCTTCTCGAAAGATTAGGGTAGAGAGGGGAAGGGGCAGGACAGGAGACGTCGAGGACGCAGATGAAAAAAAAGAAACAGAGAAAAAATCCAAATGGAAATTCATCCTTTACCCCTATCTAGGGCTCCGCTGGTTGCTCTATAATGCGCTCAAAGCACTGTATTTGGCCTTTAACTTTGTTGCTAGCTTTCTTTTCCAGCTCTTCCTGATGATCTTTCATTACCTCAGTCTTCCGTTAAGGCCTGTGTATAGGGTCGTCTTCAACGGGTTTAATTCTGCTTACCAGAGGTTTGCCTCGCGCTACCATCAATTTCTCAGCTGGGCCCTTGAAAATAAAGGAAAAGTCTTGGCGGGTTCTCTTGGCTTCTTGGTTATGACGGGACTGGTAGGGACACAAATTCCAAGAGAATTGATGCCCAAGCCAGAGGCGTCATCCTTCGAGCTGAACTTGAAAACACCCGTGGACTTTTCACTCGAACAGACGGCCGGTGTTGTCTCGACTATCGAGACGTGGCTCAGCGAACAGAAATCTGTGATGGATTCTTTTTCTCGAATAGGAATTGTCAGCGGTTTGGAAAGTGCGAACCCGGATATTTCCTTGAACTCTGTCAATGTCTATGTTGAACTCCAAAATCCCTCCCAGGTGAAAGCGACGATCGATCGTTTGAGAGACAGGCTGGTGATGTTTCCGGGTCTCAGTTTCTCGATCGTCAGGGAACAGTCCACACTCAGTGAGTTTCTGGCTTTTGCCACGGCGGAAGTCGGGCTCAAAGTGAAAGGAGAGGACCTGGATCGTTTGCGAGAGATTGCCGAGGAGCTCGAAGACAAGCTTAAGAGCGTTGAGGGAATTGCCGACATCAACACGAATATCGGAGAAGGGAAACCAGAGTTCCTGATCAGAGTCAAAAAAGAGGCTCTCGGAAAATATGATATCTCGCCGGCAGCGATCAGCAACTTCCTGGTGAATGCTGTCAGGGGAAAGCAGGCCACGAAATTCAAAGAGCTGGAGAAAGAATTCGACATTCTGGTCCGGATGGAGGAAGAGACCCGGGAGAGTATAGATGCCCTTCTGGGTGAACAGATTCCTCACCAAGGCTCACTCATCCCGCTGAGAGAATTGGTTTCTTACCAGATTTCGAAAGGGCCCAAGGAGATCAGGCGGGAAAACCAGCAGAGGGAGGTCTTGCTCACGGCCAATCTGAGGGAGGCCAAAATCAGTCAAGTCGTTTCCCGGATTCAGGAGAAGATCGATGAGCTCGTGCTGCCCTCTGGATACAGAGTGGCCTTCAGCGGTGAACAGGAAGAAATGTCCAAGTCTTTTAACAGCTTGATCTTTGCCTTTTCCTTGGCTGTGCTTCTGGTCTACATGATCATGGCCGCCCAGTTCGAATCGCTCCGTCATCCCTTCTTGATATTATTTACGCTCCCGATGGGGTTGACTGGGGCTGTGTGGGCCCTGTTCATCACCGGGCAAACCCTGAACGTGATTTCGGTCATCGGCATGGTGGTCCTGGCCGGGATTGTCGTCAACGATGCCATCGTGAAGATTGATTATACCAACCAATTGAGGAAAAAAGGGATGGGACTCCGGGAGTCGATCATGGAGGCTAGTCGGGTTCGGCTCAGGCCCATCCTGATGACCACGGTCACCACCATCTTCGGATTATTTCCGATGTCTTTAGGTCTTGGGAGAGGGGCCGAGCTTCAGCAGCCTTTGGCCATCTCTGTCATCGGAGGTTTGATCCTGGCCACCTTCCTGACTCTTATTCTTATTCCTCTAGCCTACGAGCTGGCGGAGAAAAGCCGGTCAAAACCTAAACGATGAAAGTATTCGTCGAGCGGCCTATCGCCACAGCTATGTTATTCCTAGCCTTGTTGGTCCTGGGAGTGTATTCCTTTCTCAACGTTCCGATCGAATTGGCTCCTAAGGAAGAATATCCCCAGTTGGATATCCAAACCTACTGGCAGGGCGCTCCTCCAGAATTGATCCAGACCCAGATTACCTCTCCCCTAGAGGAAATTTGCTCGACCGTAAAAGGGATGAGGAAGATGACCTCGGAATCCAGCATCGGTCGTTCGCTGATCACCCTTGAATTTGATCCGAAAACGAACATGGAGTTTGCTCGTCTGGCCCTTAGAGAAAAGATAGCTAAAGTCGAAGAGACCTTCCCCTATGGTGTGAGACCATCGGTTCGCCCGTATATTCCGGAAGATTTTAGAGTCCAGGCCTTCCTCAGCTACACCATCTCCGGAGACTACTCTCTGAACAGTCTGCGAGAACTCGTCAAGGATAAGATAGAAATGGGTATAGGCTCTATCAAGGGAGTGGCCGAAGTCGAAGTTTCAGGCGGGGCTGATCCAGAAATTCGGATCGTTCTTGACCGGGAAAAGCTGAAAGCCTTAGGTATTCATCCCTACCTCGTGAGCTATAAAATATGGGAGAGGATCCAAACCTACCCGGCCGGAAAGATCCAAAGAGGAGGTCAGGAGTTCATCTTCAAAGTGTCTGATCCCATCCGGGAGATAAGGGAGTTGGGGAAGATCATCGTCGCCTATTCAGGGGAAAATGCGATCAAACTTGATGAGGTCGCCCAGATTTTTCCCTCGTACGGTGAGATATACTACATAAACCGAATAAACGGCCAGCCCACCATAAGATTAACCATTGTCAAGGAGAGTGGAACGAGCACCCGGAAAGTGGCCAAAAGGATCAAACGAAAATTAGAGGAGATAAAAAAAGAATTACCCCAGGATTTGGTGTTCAAGGTTGTCAATGACGAGAGCGGAGAGATCCAAAAGAACCTGAGGGACCTTTTCCTTCTGGTCGGAGTGATCATCCTAGTCATATTTTCCCTAGTTTTCCTGGTGCTCCGCAGTTATAAACCGTCTCTTCTTGTCCTCTCCTCCATAGCCTTCTCTGTTCTGATCACTTTTAACTTGATCTACCTGTTCAAGATATCCATCAATCTTCTGACCTTGGGCGGTCTGGCGCTCGGGTTCGGGCTGTTTGTCGACAACTCCATCGTCGTCTTCGAGAATGTCCTCCGTCTCAGAGAAAGGGGGCATTCACCTTTTCAGGCTGCTGTTCAAGGGGCTAAGGAAGTGCTGTTGCCCGTGTTGGCGGCAACCCTGACCACGATGAGTGTTTTCTTTTCCTTCGCCTATTTTCAGGGACGGCTGAAGATCTATTATCTGCCTCTGGCCATAGTGATCACTTCAGCCCTAGCGGCTTCCCTTCTTGTCTCGTTTTCCCTGATTCCTGCCTTGAGCCCGAAGCTGATGAAAAAGGCGCGGAGGAGGAAAAAAGAGAGGGTCCGAGAGACCTATGTCAAAATCCTGAGAGTCCTCATCCGGCATCCAGTCGAGATTATCCTGATCATTGTCTTCCTATTTTTCGGGGCCTATAAATGGTTTCGCTCAGAGGTCACACTCGGCGAGTTTTTTAGATGGTATTCAGAGGAGAGTCTTCTGGTGCGGCTCGGGATGCCTCCGGGCACAGACATCGAGAGGACCGATGAGGTCACCAGGACATTCGAGGAGCGGGTCTTGGCCAAGAATTACGAGAAGGAGATGAATGCCTTTGTTTCTTCCGAGCGGGCGATCATCAACATCACTTTTCCTCCTGAAATCGAAAACTCTTACCGTCCCTTCCTCCTTAAAGATGAGTTGATTCAGATGGCCACGAATTTTGCCGGATTGAGCATCGGTATCTATGGTTTCGATCCCCAGCCTTATTACTCGAGTTATGGTGGGGGGACCTATTACGATTCGAGGATAAAGTTTTATGGTTACAACTTGAAGAAACTCAAAGACATCACCTCGAGGTTGGGGAAGACGTTGAAGAGAAATCCCCGCATCAAAGATGTCAGGATCGTCTCCAGTCGCTTCGGCTGGTGGCGGTTGGATTCTTTCGAGTATATCCTGAAAATGGATAAGACGGCCCTACACAATTATGATATCGATCCGAATTACCTGTATTTTTACCTCCAGGCTCTGCTTCGAGGAAGGGTCTCCGGTCCGATGAAGGCCAAAATCGGGGGCAAGGAAATAGAGCTTTCGATTAAATTCCCAGAAGCCGACCGGATGGAGCTCGAGGACCTTCAGGAGGTGATGATCCAGACCAGGGGAGGGGAGTATTTGAGGCTGGGAGAGATTTCTAACCTGGAGGAAAGGCCGATTGCGGGGTCTATCGACAGGGAAAACCAGCAGTTCCAACAGACTGTCATGTGGGAATTCCGGGGTCCAACCAAGGCTGCCCAACGGTATAAAGAGACGATCTTTTCCAAACTCACGCTGCCTCCCGGCTTCTCGGCCACGCTAGAGGAAGAATGGCGGCTGACCGAGGAAGAAAAAGGCCAGATCAAATTTGCCATCATCTTTTCTCTGATCATCATTTTCATGATCTTGGCCTCCCTGTATGAATCCCTGATCCAGCCCTTTTTCATCATCTTGGCAGTCCCTCTGGCTTTGATCGGTGTTTTCGTGGCCTTTGTCATAGCCGAATTTCCTTTCGATTCCTCCGCCTACGTGGGAGTTATTCTTTTGGGGGGCATCGTCGTCAACAATTCCATCCTCCTTGTCGACCATATTAATCTTAAAAGGAAGCAAGGACTCCCTCTGCTGGACGCGGTTTTGGTAGGGGCCAAGGAAAGAGTCAGACCCATTTTCCTCACGACAAGCACCACAGTCTTGGGAATGCTTCCGTTGGTTCTGGTTCAACTGGAGGTCGGGAAACAGCAGATCTGGTCTTCGTTGGCTTTGTCTGCTGTGGGGGGACTTCTCAGCTCCACTCTCTTCATCCTCATCGTGATACCCATTTTCTATTTTTACGGCGACGGTATCCGTTCTTGGTGGCTCGGCAAGATAAGGGAGCTTCAGAGGGCTCGGAAGATTTATGGCTAATACTTGAGTGCGGTAGTGAAGTCAACCGATGTCAAAAAGTGCGCCATAATTTTACTGGCCTGCTCAGTCAGAATTATCGTCTCTTGTCAAAAAACAAAAAAAAGTATATATCGAATATAGATAAACAGGAGATCGATTCATGAAGGATGAAAAGAAATCAGAAGAACAGATACAGCAGGATTTGATAGGATTGCATCAGCAAATAGCTGAATTGGAAAAATTAGAGACAGAAAGAACGCAAAAAGAAAAGGATCTAAAGGATATCGAAGAGAAAATTCATCAACTTTTTAACCAGTCAAGAGAGGGGATGGCCATAATTCAAGATCGGCAAGTGAAATACGTGAATTTGCGCATCCAGGATTTATTGGGTTACAGTGCTGAGGAAATCATCGGTGAATTTTTTGTGGATTATATGCATCCTGACGAACTTCCCAAGATAGCAAAATATTATGTCGAGCGCCTCGAGGGTAAAGATGTTCCTTCGAGTTATGTAACTATCGCCAAGCACAAAAACGGGAGTGATGTTCATCTTGAGATTATAGCAAGTATTATCACCTATCTGGGGAAGCCGGCCCTGTTTGCCGTTTTTAAGGAGATTGAAAGGGCTGAAAACGAATAACGGCTAAAGTTATTTTTTTCTGCGGAAAGCAAAATGAGCAGATTCTCGGTCCCCGACATAAAAAAAAGAATTGATCGATTCTCCCGTACGCCTCTGATTCACCTGCCGACGCCGTTCCAGAGGATGGACAATCTCACTCAAGCCCTCGAAGGCCCGGAAATCTTCTTCAAACGGGATGATTTGACGGGGTTGGCCTTCGGAGGGAACAAGTCTCGGAAGCTGGAGTTCATCATCCCGGATGTTTTGGAGAAAAAGGCCGATGTGATCATCACCTGGGCCGGTCTCCAATCGAACTGGTGTCTTCAGACCGCGGCTGCAGCTAGAAAATTCGGCATAAAGGCCTTGCTCATCCTGTTCAAAATGTATGATCTTCCGGAGGAGTGGGATGGGAACCTGCTCCTGGATTTTATCCTGAATGCCGATGTTCGTATAAAGGAGGCAGAAACAGGAAAAGTTGTCCAGAAGGAATACGCAGAGAAGATTCTCGAACAAGCCGCTGAAGAGGTTAAGGGATCGGGAAAGACTCCTTATATCGCTCCGATCGGAGGATCGATGGTCGGAGGGTCGATGGACAAGCCTCTGGGGGCCATAGGCTATGTCAACGCCTTTGTTGAAATGCTGGAGCAGGCCCAGGCCATGGGGTTGGAGTTGGATTATGTCGTCCTGGCCACGGGTTCGGGAGGGACTCAAGCCGGGCTTGCAGTCGGAGCCAAGGCACTGTCTGATCATCTAAAAGTCGTGGGGATAAGTGTTTCGGAAGAGAAGGAATCCTTCACTCGTGATGTCTTGACGATCAGTCGGGATACGATCGCAGCGTTAGGCATGGAGTTCGAACTCGAAGAGCAGGATATCATCGTCTTCGACGAATACATCACAGAGGGCTACGGTATTGTCGATAAAGAGATAGCGGAGATTCTCAGGTTTGTGGCGATCCAAGAAGGCATTTTTCTCGACCCCGTCTACACCGGGAAGGCTATGGTGGCCTTGAAAGATCTTATCCAGAAAGGCCGGTTCAAGAAGGAAGACAAAATTGTTTTTTTCCACACCGGGGGGATGCCCGCCCTTTTTCCGAACAAGCATCTGATCAGCGGTTTTCTGAAGAAGTGATGTCCCAGAAGATACCGGGATTTTATCTCTCGAAAAAGAGGAGGATTTGACATGCTTGAGAAAAGACATTTAGTTTACCTTGTCTTCCTCATCCTGGTCTCCGTCTTTTCCTTCGGCCAGAAAAAGTTTAAGGTTTTCATCTCTGTGGATATGGAAGGCATTGCCGGTGTTGTTCATTCGGATCAAACATCCTCATCAGGTAAGGACTACAACACGGCCCGGAAATGGATGACGGAAGAGGTTAACGCGGCCGTACGAGGAGCCTTGGAAGCAGGGGCGACAGAGATTGTGGTCAACGATTCTCACGGTTCGATGCGGAACGTCATCGCCTCTGGCCT
>CAYGBF010000349.1:0-9294 GCA_964348035.1 uncultured Eubacteriales bacterium
AGACTTCAGACTGTGATCTTGTGTTCTGCCTGATCTCAGGGGGAGGCTCGGCCTTGCTCCCGAGTCCCAGCGAAGGTTTAAACCTTAAGGATAAGCAGTCCACAACCCAGATCCTGTTGGAATCCGGAGCGAACATCCACGAGATCAACGCGGTCCGAAAACACATTTCCCGGGTTAAGGGAGGACGTTTGGCCAGGCTGGCTTATCCCTCTCGCCTGGTTTCTCTTATTCTATCCGATGTCATCGGAGATGACCTGGACAGCATCGCTTCCGGACCGACTGTCCCTGATACCAGTACTTTCAGTGACTGCTTCCATGTTTTCAAGAAATATAATATTCGAGAAAAGATTCCTCCCGCAGTTATTGACTACTTGAAGAAAGGAGAGCGAGGAGACATCGAGGAGACGCCCAAAATCGATGATCCGGTCTTTGAGCAGACCCAAAACCTCATCATCGGCAGCAACATCCTGGCGGTTCAGGCTGCCGAGGAGAAGGCCGCTGCGATGGGTTATAACAGGCTGGTCCTGTCCACCTTTATCGAAGGAGAGACAAAGGATGTTGCCAGAGTCCATGCCGCCATCGCCAAGGAGATTCTGACAAGAGAGTTACCCTTATCGAGGCCGGCCTGCGTGATCTCCGGCGGAGAGACTACGGTCACCATCAAGGGGAAGGGACTCGGCGGCCGAAACCAAGAATTTGTCCTGGCGGCTGCCCTCGATCTTGACGGATGGAACGAAGTTGTAGTTTTGAGCGGAGGGACCGACGGGACGGACGGTCCCACGGATGCCGCCGGAGCCATCGCCGATGGGGCCACGGTGAACCGAGCGAAAACCCTGGGGATGGACACGGAATTTTATCTCAACGAGAATGATTCCTACCATTTCTTCCAAAAATTAGATGATCTGTTGATCACCGGACCCACGTTTACCAACGTCATGGATTTGAGACTCGTCATGGTGGGCTAAGAGGTTGAATCAGTGCCCAAAACAAAGATAGTCTGCACGGTCGGCCCTGCCACGCATTCACCTGAGGTCTTAGAGCGGCTGATTATGTCGGGGATGAACGTAGCCCGGCTGAATTTCTCCCACGGAACCCAGGCCAGTCATAAAGAGGTTATCCATCATATCCGCCGGCTGGCGTCCCGATTGAACCGTCCGGTAGCGATTCTTCAAGATTTATCGGGCCCGAAGATCAGGATCGGTCCGATCGAGAGGGGAGAGGTGTCCCTTAATTCGGGGGACATGTTCATTCTGACCAACAGTCAGGTTCCGGGAGATAACCAGGAAGTTTCAATCAACTACCCTAACCTTCCTGAAGATGTCCACCCAGGAGATACCTTGCTCCTGAGTGACGGGGCGTTGGAGCTCGAAGTTACAGAAACAAGCCCTCAGGACATCAAGTGCCGCGTCATCGTCGGCGGCCCGCTCAGCTCTTTCAAGGGGGTTAATCTCCCGACCAGCTCCCTCAAAATACCCATCTTAACCGAGAAGGACAAGAAAGATTTAGCATTCGGCATCACACAGGACGTCGACTACGTGGCCCTCTCGTTCGTCAGGACGGCCGCGGATGTGGAGGATGCCAAATGCATCATCCAGGAAAATAACAGTGCTGTTCCCGTGATCGCCAAGATCGAAAAGCATGAAGCGGTCTCCAACATCGATCAGGTTATCCAGGCTGTGGATGGTATAATGGTCGCCCGGGGTGACCTCGGCGTGGAAACACCTCTGGAGAAGGTGCCGTTGGTCCAGAAGATGCTCATCCAGAAATCCAACCGAGCAGGAAAACCGGTCATCACGGCCACCCAGATGCTACGTTCGATGGTGGAGAATCCGCGTCCGACTCGAGCCGAGGTGACCGACGTGGCCAATGCCATACTGGACGGCACAGACGCCCTCATGCTTTCCGAAGAATCGGCTGTAGGTGAGTATCCTGTTGAATCTGTTTCCATGATGGCTAAGATCGCAGAGGATGCTGAATCGGGCATTCCCTACGAAATCTGGGCGCGTCGGGTAGAAACCAAGACAGAAAAGTCGATACCCGAAGCCGTCGGGTTGGCTGCCTGTAAGCTAGCCGAAAGCATTAATGCAGCCTGTATCATCACCTTTACTCAATCAGGGAGCACAGCTCAGCTAGTCTCGAAGTATCGGCCTCAGCGGCCGATCCTGGCTGCGACACCGTTGGAAAGAACATTTCGCCGTCTCGCGCTCAACTGGGGTGTGGTTCCTCTCCTGTGTGAGAGTTCAGACAACACCGACGAGATGATAAAGACAACCTTCCAGGTGGCGCTCGAGTCTGGACTTGTCCAACGGGGACAGAAGGTCGTGATCACGGCCGGCGTTCCCGTGGGTGTGCCTGGGACGACAAACCTGGTTAAAGCAGAAATTCTAGAATAACGATATTCGTATAAATAGGGAGAGGAGGAAGTTTGATGTTTGCCAGAAGAATAGAAAGAAGAGATTTTTTGAAATCAATATTGGCGGGAATCCCTGTCCTGGCCCTGGATTGGGATTCATTACCCAGAGGAGAGAGGAGAGACACCGAGGAGAATCAGTATGATGCCGTGATCATCGGGTCCGGGCTCGGCGGGTTGAGTTGTGCGGCGGCTTTTGCCAGACAGGGTTTTAAGGCCTTGGTTCTCGAGCAGCACTACGTCCCGGGTGGGTATGCCACGACGTTCAAGCGGCAGGGAGGTTTTGTCTTCGATGTTTCGCTTCATTCGACCGTGGTCGGAGAACGGGAAGGCATCCACAACCTGATTCCTGGTTTTCCCGAGATTAAGGATGTCGAGTTTGTGCCCCATCACGGTCTTTATCGAGCCATCTTCCCTGACCACGATATCCGTGTCCCGGCCAAGGATATCGAAGGTTACATCAAAATGCTTGTCGGTTACTTTCCCGAGGAGAGGGAGGGGATTGCCCTGATCTTCGAGGACATGCGCGGTCTGACGAATGATATCAATAAATACCAGAGCGCTGGGGGGAAGGTTGATATGAGCCGCTTCCCGGCTGATTTTCCGTATCTGTTCAAAAGCTTTAACAAGACCTGGGGGCAGCTCCAGGACACCCGACTCAAAGATCCTAAACTCAAAGCGATCGTCTCTGGCCTCTGGGGTTATTTCGGGCTCCCGCCCTCAAAACTGGCCAGCTTTTATTATGCGATGCCGTTGATCGGGTATCTTCATGAAGGAGGCTACTACCCGAGAGGGAAATCCCAGAAACTTAGTGATGCCTTCGTCAAGTTCATCGAAGACCACGGTGGGAAAGTGAAACTGAGATCTCGAGTGGAGAAGATCTTAGTCAAAGATCAGACCGCCTACGGTGTGAAAACAAAGGATGGGGCAGAATACACAGCCAAAGTCGTGGTGTCTAATGCCAACGCTCATGATACGTTTCTGAAGATGCTGGAGGGGAATAAACCTCTCGAGGATTTAAAAAAGAGGATGGACAAATTGAGTATCAGCTTCTCCAGCTTTCAGGTCTTCCTGGGGTTGAAAAAAGATTTGGTCAGTGAGATCGGGATAAAAGATACAGAAATTTTCTATTATCCTGATTACGATCATGAAGCGGGCTACAAAGCGGCCCTTAACGCCGATGTCGAAAGCTCAGGCTACGGCTTAACCCTGTATGACAACCTGTACAAGGGATATTCTCCTGAAGGAAAGAACATCGTCAATATCATCATTACTCAGGGGTATGATCACTGGATAAAGTATGAAGCCGATTACTGGAAAGGGAACAAAACCGAGTACAAAAAAGAAAAGGAGCGGATGGCCGATGTGTTGATCAGTCAGGTAGAGGAGACGCTTCTTCCTGGGCTTTCAGAGGCCATAGAAGTTAAGGAAATCGGCACGCCCCTGACAAATATCCGCTACACCAGCAACACACGTGGAGCCATCTACGGTTGGGACCAGACTCTGGATAACACTGGTCCGAGGCGTTTTCCCCAAACAACCCCGATAAAAAACCTGTACCTCTCCGGAGCCTGGACAAGTCCCGGTCATGGTTACACCGCGGTCCTGATGAGTGGACTGCAGTGTTTCGGCGAAATCATGAAGAGTTGGTAGAGGCTGCTTTCAGGTTTTGAAGGTCAGCTGGCTCGGTCGGTTTCGGCTGATCTTTTTGCAGTGTTCTGAAAAGTTGAGCATCTCCAACAAGCTCTGCCCCTGCTCCATCCGGGAAAAGATTTGTTCCTCTGTTTTCTGGACGGCCTGAGCCGCCTCGATGATGTCCTTCATTTCTTTTTCGGTCATGACCACGATCCCGTCATCATCTCCGAAGACGATATCTCCGGGGCGGACAGGCACACCACCGCACTGGATTTCAGTCTGAGTCTGAAAAATTTGGGAGGCTGTTCCGGCCAGAGGGGTGATAAAACGGGCGTAGACCGGAAGAGGGATCTTCTGGATTTGCTGCGTATCTCGACATCCACCGTCGATGATGATACCTCCGAGTCCTCTCTGCAAGGCTTCCATGGCAAACATCTCTCCTGCTAGAGCGACCTGCGCGTCTCCAGCTTCGATCACCAACACGTCCTCTTCCTTCGCCTCATCGAGAGCCTTGATGACGGTCAGGAAGTCTTCGTGGCAGCGGACCGTATGGGCTCTTCCGATCAGTTGTTTACCCGGGTTAAGGGGGCGGATTCCGGCATCCATCACGCGTAAACTCTTCTTCACATCGCACAGGCAGGCTGTATCAAGGCGTTCGAATCGCGTTTTCCATCCTTGAAAATCCATGTTGCCTCCTTGATTGTCTTATTTTTGCGGAATGATTATCTAGTCCCCTTTGATACCTTCGTCTGGTTTACTCGAGGGAAAGACCTCTGTTATCTAGGATGAAAGCCACAGCACGTCGCCGCACAGGTCGGGAGGATGAGTTCTTGAAGAGAAGACAGCGAACTCCTGTTTTTCCTTCTTCAGTATAGTGGAAGGACCATGGCCTGGAAAAACATGGACATCATCCGGTAAGACGAAAATCTTTTCCTCCAGTTTTTCCAGGATTTTCGTTAGGTCTCCTGGTGTTTGGGTTTTTCCCGGTCCTCCTGGAAACAGCGTGTCGCCTGAAATTAAGTATTGTCCAGAGAGAAAACAGAGGCTGCCCGGCGTATGCCCTGGGGTATGGAGGACCTTGAGCTCAACCTGACCGAAAGAGACTGTGTCCCCATCTTGCAGGAATACATCTGGTGAAAAAGGGAGTCTTCCCGAGTCATCCGGATGGGCTGCGACTGGAATTTCCAGTTCTGTCTTAAGCTCGAACAAGGCTCCTGTATGATCCATATGACTGTGGGTCATAAGGATATATTTTGGTTTCGCCTCTTTTAATCTCTGGAGTATTTTCTGAGCCTGTCCTGGAGCATCGATAACGACCGCTTCACCCGTTGATCGGCAGGTGATGATATAGGTATTGGTCCCGAAGGGAGACGTTTCCACACAGTTTATTTTCAGGATTGCATCTTCAGCGACGATGGACATCGTGGGTATTCCTTGCTAATTATCCTTGAAAATTCTCTCTCAGTCAAAAAAAGGGACAAGCTCCTTTTTTCTTAAAAGGTGTCTGTCCCTTTTTGCCTTTCGGGTTTTCCTGTGATATAAATTTTTTGCTTGACAGATATCGTAGAGATGGGATGTCCTAGTCTTAGAAAATCTATGAATATTCGTGAGGAGGGTAAACGATGAAAAAAAGGCCGTTGCTTCTCATCGGGGCTTTTGTTCTTTGTTTTGCTTTAATAGGCATGGCTGATTCTGGAGTCCAGAGAAAAACGCAGTTTACCTTTAACGGCCTGAGCGGTCTAGAAAAAGCCCCTCTCTCTTCTCAGGCAATGAAATTGTTAAGGCAGAATGGCTTCGTGGTCATAAGGGGAGGGGAGGACGAGATGTACGATGTCTATGCCGAATGTAAGAAGAGACACCAACCCATCTTCGTGACGACAGACGCTGTTTTACACACCTGCCACATTTTCTTTGATTATGTGTTGAGAATCCTCGAGATAGAACGACTCTACGGATTCGCGACAGAACTCACCGAAAGGATGATCGACCTTTCTCGAGCTCAGTATGAAGAGGCCGAGGATGACGTTGTCAAGGAGGCGGCCCGCCTCAACATAGGATTTTTTATGGTCGCCAAAAAAATCTTCCATCCCGATGTTCAACCAGGGTACGGACTGGAAGATCTCATAAAAAAAGAACTCAACAACATGGAAGCCCACGAGAGGGTTGAATTCAGAGAGCTTTTGACCTATGTCAGCAATCCGAGTCTTTTTGAAACGCCTTATGCCTACGAAGATTACAGCCAGTACATTCCCCGGGGGCATTACACAAGGAACAAGACCTTCAAAAAGTATTTCAAGGCTATGATGTGGTACGGGCGCATCGACTTCAAATTAAGGCCAAAAAAATCAAAAACTGGTCTCGAGCACGGCCGGAAAATGACCCTCCAGGCTATCCTGATGACCGATGCCCTGATGAAGGATGAAAAGGCCTACCAGCTCTGGAAGAAAATTTATGAGCCGACCGTATACTTTGTCGGCAAGACCGATGATATGTTCGTTGACGATTACAAGAAACTCATCAAAGAGCTGTTTCTCTCAGAGGGATCGGTCGATAAGTATAACGAGCAAGATAAATTGGTGTTGTTTATCGAAAAAGCGATGAAATTACGCCCACCCAAGGTCCTGTCTGGGGCCGCCTTCATCGAGGACGGCTCATTCGACGAGACGACGAAAGCCTTCCGGTTCATGGGGCAGAGGTTCATCCCCGATTCCTACATGTTTCAGGAACTGGTTTTCAGGATCAAAGACGGAAAAATACTCCTTAAATACAATGGAAGCGGTAAGCCGTTCACCATGGAGAATGTCCCGGCGGTCGGGCCGGCCCGGGCTTTTCCTCGAGGGTTGGATGTCCTGGCCGTCTTGGGGTCAAAAAGGGCTCTGGATATTCTGGAGAAGGAAGGAGATACCGCGTATGACTTCTACGATGATCAGCTACTCAAGCTCAAAAAAGAATTCGCCGCTTTAAGCACAGAAGAGTGGACACAGAATCTCTACTGGAGGTGGCTGCACTGCCTGCTCCCGCTCATCGTGGAGAACGAAGATCAAAGGATTCCCGCCTTCATGCAGAACACAGCCTGGACTGATAAGGAAATCCAGGCCGTCCTGGGCTCCTGGACAGAGCTGAGACACGATACAATCCTTTATGCCAAGCAGAGCTACCCGATAGTGGCCACAGCCATGCCTTATAAAGAGCCTGAACTCACCTTCGGTTACGTTGAGCCCTATCCTGAGGTGTACAAAAGAATCAAGGACATGATGGCAGATCTGAGGAATAACCTCGCACGACTCGGTATAAACATCGAAGGGATCCCAGAGCGAATATCCCGGTTTGAGGAAATGCTGGCCAGCTTGGCCACGATTTCTGAGAAAGAGCTTGACGGCCTTGAACTGACTAAGGACGAATATGACCTTATCTGGAATATCGGAAGAAACTTGGGGATGTTAAAAGCATTTCCGCGGCAGATCATGAAAAAGATCACTTCAGGGACAGATGATAAGATCGATCTGGTGGCCGATGTCCATACTGACCTGAACACTAAACAGGTGCTCGAGGAGGGAGTCGGGGCTCCGTTTGACATTTTCGTCATCGTCAAGGATATGAAGGACTACCGGCTCTGCCGGGGAGCGGTGTTTTCCTACTACGAATTCAAACATCCGATGGCCGACCGGCTGACCGATGAAAAATGGCAGGAGATGAGGGATCGTAGACCGCCTCAGCCGGAATGGACAAAGAGCTTTATTTCTTGGTAAAAAATCCTCGTCATTCCAGTCCCTGCCTACGCAGGGACAGGCCCCTGCCTACGCAGGGACAGGCCCCGGCGGAAACAAGCTTTGGCAAGAATAAAGTCCCTCCCCGTCATTCCAGCGGAGGCTGGAATCCAGAATAATTAAAAGGAGGTTTAAATGAAAAAAGCCACGATCATACTCGGAATCGTTGGGGCGGTTTTTTTGCTGCTTGTTACAGCCTGCGGGAAGGATGAAGAACAGCCAGCCGCCGAGCCTGTAGTATCTACTGCAGAAGAAGCCATCGCAGAGCTGACTCCTATCGAGGAATTGGGAAAAAAGCTGTTATTCGATGCCCGACTTTCCTCACCCGAAGGTCAAGCCTGTGCTGTCTGCCATGCTCCTGTTGTCGGTTGGACTGGGCCTGACAGTGCCTTAAACGAGAAAGGCTCCGTCTATGAAGGAGCAGTAAAAGGACGTTTCGGTAACCGGAAGCCTCCCTCGGCCGCCTATGCCGGTAATAGTCCTGTGCTCCACAGAGATGAAGAGGGGACTTTCGTCGGCGGCATGTTTTGGGATGGTCGAGCCACCGGTGAACAATTAGGTGACCCACTGGCTGAACAAGCGATGGGGCCATTCCTCAATCCCCTCGAGCAGAATAATCCGGATAAGAAAAGCATCATCCTCAAAGTGAAAGATTCGTCCTATGCCGACCTTTTCGAAGAGGTTTGGGGCCCTGGCTCGCTTGATGCAGAAAGAGACATCGACGGGACCTATGAAAGGATCGCCCGTTCTATCGCCGCCTACGAGAGGTCTGCGGAGGTCAATCCATTCAGTTCCAAGTTTGATGATTTTCGGCGGAAAGCTCAGTCGGAGAAACTTGATGTCAGCCTTATCGACGAGTCAAACTGGACAAGTTATGCCAACTTAGGTCTCGATGAGATCGAACTCAAAGGGCTAATGCTCTTCAACACCAAGGGTTTATGTGCTGAGTGTCATCCTTTGACTTCAGAGAACGGAAAACCACCTGTGTTTACCGATTTTACGTACGATAATCTCGGTGTCCCCAAGAATCCGGAACTGCCGTTTTACAGCCAGCCTGTAAAATGGAATCCCGACGGCGAGAATTGGGTAGATAAGGGGCTCGGCGGGTACCTGAAGACCACGGAAAAATACGCCCAGTATGCAGCTGATAACTACGGCAAACATAAAGTTCCCACACTCCGGAATGTGGGATTGAAACCGAGGGAAGATTTTGTCAAAGCCTACATGCACAACGGGTTCTTTAAGACGCTCAAGGATGTCGTCAAGTTCTACAACACCAGAGATGTGACTGACAGCGATTGGCCCCCTCCCGAAATCGCCGAGAATGTTAACACCGAAGAATTGGGGGACTTAGGATTAACCGAAGATGAGGAAGACGCGATTGTCAGATTTATGGAGACTTTATCGGACAAAAAATAAAGAGATAACCTCTCCTAAACTATCCTACGATTTGGCTACTTTAAAAGCGTCAGGAACACGCCG
>CAYGBF010000350.1:0-3422 GCA_964348035.1 uncultured Eubacteriales bacterium
GAGGGCTGATTTGGTTCCTGCGGCAGAGATCATGAAGAGTCCCAACGATGTGATCATGAAAAGTACGGCACAGACTGGTGTGGCTCTGGAGAGGAGATTGGCTGCGCCCCGAGGGCCAAAGACCGTCTGACTTCCCCCTCCGCCGAAAGCTCCGGCCAGGTCTGCGGCCTTACCTGATTGTAGAAGAACCGCAACGATGAGCACGAAGCACACGATGATATGAATTGTTGTCAGTATAGCACTCACGTCTTCTCCTTGTAAGCTCTTATGGCTTCTTTTGCGATTTGTATGAATGAGTCAGCTTCCAGGGAAGCTCCTCCGACTAATGCGCCGTTTATGTTGTTCTCTTTGAGTAATTCGTATGTGTTATCAGGCTTGACAGAACCGCCGTAGAGGATTATAGCACAGGAGGCTGTCTCATTTCCATATTTTTCTGCCAGTTTCTCTCTGATGAATAGGTGGACCTCCTCGGCCTGGGAGGGTGTGGCTGTGAGTCCTGTCCCTATGGCCCAGATCGGCTCATAAGCGATTATAAGACTCCCCATTTCATCCTTTCCCAGTCCTTCTAATCCGTCATTGATTTGGTTTTCCACTTTTTCTATTGTTTTCCCCTTTTCCCTCTCATCCAGAGATTCTCCGATGCACATAATGGGGATGAGTTCGGTTGATAAGGCTGCCTTGATCTTTTTGTTAACGGTTTCGTTCGTTTCACCGAAGTATTGGCGCCTTTCCGAATGTCCGATGACTACATACTCACATCCCGCATCTTTGAGCATCGGAGGAGAGAGTTCACCTGTATAAGCGCCTTTCTCTTCCCAGAACATATTTTGAGCGCCTAGCTGGACGGGACTCCCTTCGATGGTTTTTCGCACTTCATTCAATGCGGTGAAGGGAGGGATGACCACGAGTTCTGCCTCTGTCAAATCCGGGCTGGCTTTTTTGAGTGCGCTCACGATTTCGACCGCTTCAGAGATAGTCTTGTGCATCTTCCAGTTTCCGGCGATGAATGGTTTTTTATTGTCGATCGTCATATTATTTCTCCATTAATGCTTCTATTCCCGGCAGGGTTTCTTTGGCTATGAATTCCAAGGAAGCTCCGCCTCCTGTTGAAATGTGAGAGATTTTATCGGCGACTCCGGCTTTATAGACAGCTGCCACCGAATCTCCGCCTCCAATTACAGAAAGACTTCCGGAGACAGCCACCGCCTCCGCGATTTTCGTTGTCCCCTGAGAGAACTGGTCGATTTCAAACACGCCCATCGGACCATTCCAGAAGATTGTTTTTGCTCCTGATAGAATTTCTGAATATTTATCGACCGTCCCTGGCCCGATATCCAGGGCCATCATCTCTGGGGGGAACGGAAAGGCATCAGCGGTTTGAGGCTTGGCTTTGGCATCGGCTTCGGCAGCGAGGATGTGGTCAGACGGCAGATAGAAGCTTATGTTTTCTTCTTTTATCTTGTCCAAAAGACCGGAAGCAAGCTCGATCTTATCCTCCTCGACCAGGGAACGCCCCACATCGTATCCCTGGGCTTTGAAGAAGGTGTAGGCCATGGCGCCTCCGACAAGGATATTATCCGCTTTGTTCAGGAGGCTTTCGATAACCGGTATTTTATCCGAGACTTTTGCTCCTCCGAGGATTGCAACGAAAGGTTTTTCAGGGGAGTGAACGATCTTGCTTAAATAATCGACTTCTTTTTTGACGAGAAATCCGGCTGCGGATTTTTCCACAGACTGGGTAATGGCTACGACCGAAGCATGAGCCCGGTGACAGGTACCGAAAGCGTCATTGACGTAATAATCGACATCTTGGGCAAGAGCCTGTGCGAAATTTGCGTCGTTGGCTGTTTCCTCGTTATGAAACCTGACATTTTCCAGGAGAAGCACTTGACCCTCCTCGAGCGCCTTCTTTAATTTTGTGACCTCCGCACCGACCACATCCGGTGCGAGAGTCACATCCAAGGAGAGAAGTTCAGAGAGCCTTTTGGCAACTGGCTTGAGGCTTAGCTCGGGAACGAATTTGCCTTTGGGGCGGCCCAAATGGGAGGCGATAATGAGTTTGGCTTTTTGTTCGAGGAGGAAATTTATGGTCGGGAGAGCGGCTTTGATCCGGGTATCATCACGGATATTCCTTTCTTCGTCCAGAGGAACGTTGAAGTCAACCCGGAGAAAGACTGTTTTTCCCTTGAGATCCAGATCCTTGAGGGAAAGCATGGCGTTTTTACTTGTACATATACTTGATCAAGTCTCTCATGCGGCAGGAATAGCCCCATTCGTTGTCATACCAGGCAAGGACTTTGACCATGTTGTTATCGATGATTCGGGTGTAAGCACTGTCCACTATGGCGGAGTGAGGATTGGCCATGAAATCCACAGAAACCAGAGGTTCGTCAGTGATCTGGAGGATGCCCTTGAGGCTTCCCTCTGCGGCTTTCTTGAAGGCCGCGTTGGCTTGCTCTGCTGTCGCGTTCTTTTTTAAGAGAGCTACGAGGTCGACCACAGAAACGTTAGCAGTTGGAACTCTTATAGCGATTCCATCTATTTTTCCATTGAGCTCAGGAATGACGATTCCCACCGCCTTGGCGGCTCCGGTCGTTGTGGGGATCTGGGAGACTGCGGCGGCACGGGCCCGGCGAAGGTCCTTATGAGGAGCATCGAGTAGTCTCTGGTCGCTGGTGTAAGCATGAATAGTGGTCATAAATGCCTTTTCGATTCCGAATTCCTGGTGGAGAACCTTAACCACTGGCGCCAAGCAGTTCGTGGTGCAGGATGCGTTGGAGATGATGTGGTGTTTATCATGGTCATAAGTCTCTTCGTTGACTCCCAAGACGATTGTGATGTCCGGCTCTGTGGCCGGGGCAGAGATGATGACCTTATCTGCACCTCCCTGTTCGATATGCTTGAGAGCATCCTGTTTTTTTCGGAACAAGCCAGTTGCTTCGATCACAATGGGGATGCCCATATCTTTCCAGGGAAGATTTGCCGGATCTTTTTCTGATAAGACTTTTATCTTTTTTCCATCAACGATGATTGCATCCTCTTTCGCTTGAATATCAGCCTCTAAAATCCCGAGAACGGAATCGTACTTCAAAAGATGAGCCAGGGTTTTGGCATCTGTGATATCGTTGACAGCGAGAATTTCGATATCCGGATCCTTGTAGGATGCGCGAAGAAAGTTTCTGCCTATTCGACCAAATCCGTTTATTCCGACTTTATGAGTCATACTATACCTCCTCTTATTATTCCTTTCTCTATTAACATAAAACCTGTTCTAAATCAACGAATTCCGAGTGTCATTCAAAATATCATTGAATTCAGGCATCCAAAACTTCAACAATCTCCAGAAATAGGGGCCTGTTGTTTATGCTCAGTAATTAAATAACACTTTTGTTAAAAGTGATGAGGGTAAAAATGTCATTGCG
>CAYGBF010000351.1:0-14907 GCA_964348035.1 uncultured Eubacteriales bacterium
TGGATTTATAGGCGGAAAGTTCCCGTTGGAGCCCCTTCACCGCCCGGTACATCAGGGATTTGACCGTTCCTATCGGCATTTTGAGCATTTCGCTGATCTCTGTTTGTTTGAATCCCTCAATCTCCTTAAGGGCAAACACCAGACGCTGCCTCTCGGGAAGGCGGGCTAAGGCTTGAGAAATAGCCAGGCTCATATTTGTCTGATTCTCTGAGTCGGAATAGGCTAATTCTCTATTCCCCGTCGATAAGGCAGTTTTATTTTCTCCTCGCTTGAAGGCTTTGTATTCTTGAAGCAGGAAGATCCGCCTGATTCTTTTCTTCCTCAAGGCATCCCGATGCAGGTTGGCGACAATGGTCATGATCCAAGCTTTGATCGTGCGTTTTCTCGAGATTTTCGAAAAATTTTTTATCACTCGCAACCAAGTCTCCTGGAATAGGTCCTCCGCTTCTCCCCTGTTTTGTGTCAGGAAATAAGCGAAGCGGAAGACCATGGTTTTGTATTCGCTGTACAGGGAGTCGAATTCCGTTAAGCTAAGAGAACCCGTTTTCTGGATGGAATCTTCCGAATCTACATTCACCTCGTTCTCCTGTATCGCATCCAGTCTCGATACATAAGACGTGTCAGACGCGAAATCGTTCTACCTTAACTAAAATGTTATTATGGCTATGTATGCTTGTTTAACAAATTATAATGGGTGAGTCTAGAATCTTAAAGGAAATTTATGTCTACCTGAATTTATATTAGAAAGATGAGATTAGAGAAAAAATAAGAAAAAACTGCGTTTTCTTGTTTGACTTGCTCCAGTCACTTTCAATATAATGGTGTTCAAATCAATCTGAAAAGGAGGGAAGATGAGCGAGCAAGAGACCCGAATCATGAAACCACCCATCAGAAAACTTCCCCGGCTGCACATTTTCCTGCAAAAAGCGCGGGCGTTCATTAAGGAAGTTCCGATCAAAGATCCGGAATGGGAAGAAAATAGGGATTGCGCCCTTCACAGTCTTGACAGCGTGATTGCCAGCCTAACGCCGGTTTTTGATCGCTATGATCCTTGTGAACGTCAACCTATTCGGAGATATGTTAAGAGGCATCTTGTGAAACTGGAAGAGTTTCAACCTGAGCTTCCAGAGCCAGAAAAAGAATAGGCTTCTATTTGACTCACTAGCTTAATTTTTTCATCCGGTAGTTTCGACAAATTTTCATTATTAAAAGTCTTTGGTTCTTAGGATGGAGTTCTCCAGTTTTACTTTCATCGTGACCTATGACTGTGATTATAAGTGTACATACTGCTACCAAAAAAAAGGAAAAGAATATCTGGATTATGCCTCTTTAAAAAAAACCCTTGAATTTTTCTTCCCTTATTTTTCTCCTGACTGTTATCTTAATTTTTACGGGGGTGAACCCCTGCTCGCTCTCGAGCTTATCAAGGATGCAGTCGATCATACTCATCGGCTAAACCAGACCCATAAAAAAAAGATACGTTTTTCCCTCACCACCAACGGCAGCCGCCTGGATGATGCTGTACTGGGATTTCTAAATCAGCATAGATTCTCGGTCCTGTTAAGCTTTGACGGTCTAGCTCAGGATCTCTGCAGAAAAAAAGGAAGTTTTAACCGCCTGGCATCACTCTTGAAAAAGATACAAGAATATCCCGGGATTGAGCTACAAACCAACAGTGTCTTCACTCGCGAGACCGTTGACTACCTAGCGAAATCCGCCCGGTTTATGGTTGAATCTGGCGTTGCTGACGTCGACCTGTCATTTTCCACCCTTCCCCCCTGGGATGATACCTCACTAGATTGTTTAAAGGAGCAGTTATCTATCCTGAGTGGGTTCCTGCGTGAATATTATCAGAGAAACAGAGAAATTCCGGTTACCATCTTCAGAAAATTCCAGGGGAATAAGGTTTTCGGCTGCAGTGCTGGTCGGGACCGGATGACACTTTCTACGGATGGAAAGCTTTGGGGGTGCTGCTTTTTTAATGATTTTTTCCGTGATAAGCCTGAACGGAAGGGGAGGCTTCGATATTGCTTTGGAGATCTGGAAAAATTTATGGAAGACCATGAGAGTATCTATCCCGGTATTATTTCCAATCATGACTTTCTCCGGATGGATTATTTTTTCACTCCTCAAGAGTTCTGTATGATGTGCGAACATGTCGAGGATTGTGTTGTCTGCCCTTTGGATGCTGCCTTTGGGAGTTCGGTCGTAGGGATGATCCCCCTCTGGGTCTGCCGGCTGAGGAAACTTATCCTGGAAGAGAGGAACTTATTCTTGGAAGATTTAGGAAAAAGCAAATAAGAGAGTTTACAAAATATCTATTGATAAGTCGTTCCAGTCAAGTTTTTCAGGGTTTGATTTGCATCCCCGATCTCAGGAAGTTCAGGATCAGCATTTCTCCAGATTTCCAGGAATTTGCTGTAGGCATCAATGGCTTTTTGCTTCTCCTTTTTCTGCTGATAGATTTTGCCCAGCCAGTAAAAACTGCGTACATATTTGTCTCCCCACCTCAATCTGCCGGTCTTCATGGAACTGATTTTTTCATAGGTTTTTAGGGCTCCCTCCAGGTCTCCGTTTTCATAATAGGCCGAGGCAAGTGAGTCTAGGTAAAGAACATGCATATCGAATTTGGAATATTCGTGAGGCAGTAAAGAGGAAGCCGTTTCAAAATATTCGATGGCTGCCGAGATTTTCTCCTCAGCCCTGGCAATCTCCCCTTTTAAATGATAATAATGCCGGAGACGTTTGTGGTAACCAGTCTTTTCAATCTGTTGTTTAAGTTTTTCCGCGGTGGCTTTGGCATCGGTCATTCTTTTCATTTTGACATAAGCCAGCCCTCGCATATGGATGGCGAGATTCTTATAGATATTGTAACCGATTTCATGGGCAGCCTCCACAGCCTGGTGTGCCATCTCGAGGGCTTCGGCATTTTGATTCATCCGAAGATAAAGATAAGCAGATATAATCCTGAAATTGAAATGACCAATCTTGAAGTTATTCTTCCGGGAGTGTTCCATGGCTAATTGGATCTCTTCCTGCAGCATTTTATTTTCACCTTGGGTCAAGTATAAAAAGCTCCGCCAGAATCGCCCCAAAAACTGAGCGTATACATCACGGCTGTCGATTAACCGGCGGAAGGCCTCTGCTGCCAAATCGACATCTCCTCTGATGAGGTGGGTGTGTCCTTCTAGTTCAAGGCCTTGAAAGTTGGCTGGATCTACTTTTTGAACTTCAGCGGCATCCTCGAGGGCAAGGTCGAAATTTCCTTCACAGAGGAAGGACATGCCCCGGCGAATATGAAAATCTGCCTGATTATCAAAGATACCTCGTTTGGCTTCCAGAATTTCCTTTGCTTTAGCGTAATTTCCCTTTGCCATATGAATATAGGCTAGATTCTCGTGGGCTGAAGCTTGATTGTCATCGACGTCAACAATTTTTTTAAATCGCTCCAGAGCCAAATCCCATTCTTCCATGTTTCGATACAAAGCGCCGATAAGCCCGTTGGCGGTCAGATCATCAGGATAAAGTTCGAGAATATTTTTATAATTTTCTATTGCTTTTTCAGGGAGGGCAGCTGTGCCTTGAATTAAATAATATTCCCTCTCTGACACCCGATGCGAGAGCGATCGGGCCTTTTCCAAGTATTCCCTGGACAATTCTGGTTGGCCGAGGTATTCAAAATTCACGTATATGGCCAGAAAGGCCATAGCAAATTCCGGGTCAAGCGAGACGGCCTTCATCATCAGTTCCTTGCTGTCCTGGAATTTCCCCAGATAGAACATCCTTTTTCCCTCGATATAATGTTTCAATGCTTCGGGTGAGCTGGTTGTGATCGACATCACATCCTTATCGATATCGGCATAAATTTCTTTCTGCGACAGCTTGAAATCTCTTTTTATCAGCCGACTGAGTCTGTCGACCATCGGGAAGATACTATCGACTCCTTTTCCCTCCACTGCTTCTCTTCCGACGGGCTCCATGGTTCTTGCCTCATGGAGAATGGTGTTGATTCGGATAGTCTCCCCGGCCTTAGTGAAGTGTCCCTCCAAGATATAATCGGTGCTTACCAGAGTGGCCACTCGCTGCAGGTCTTCCGATGAATAGGTGAATGTCTCGAGGAGTCCCAGTTTATTGAGAATAGTGTAGAGCTGGGTTCCAGTAATGACCCTGATATATTTCGATTGGAGTAAGTCTGCAATCAGCAGTTCTGCAATGGTTCTACTTAGATAATCAAGATCTTTATCCCCGGAATTGTTCGTCAGATAGGTTACGGCTAAGGATATCCTTTTGCCCTTAGCTAAGGCCCGAGGAGCAGGTGCTTTCCACACATAGAACAGGAGAGCGGCGATCATGAGGAGGGCTGCCCCTGCAGGCAATAGCCAGTATCTTTTTATCCAATTTACGAATGAGGTTGGTCCGATTTCAAAAAAATCCCTCAAGTCAACAAGGATTTCCTCGGCGCTTTGATAGCGCTTGCCCTTTTCCTTTTCCAGGCACCTGAGTATGGTTTTCTCGAGTGGAGGAAGTATCCGGGGATTGAGGCCGGAAGGTGGAAGCGGGGTTTCCTCGATATGCTTTCGCATGTATTCTTCTCGAGATTCGGCTTTGAAGGGGCGTTTTCCGGTCAGCATCTCATACATTATGATTCCTAGGGAGTATAAATCGGCCCTCTGGTCCACTTTTTCTCCCTGGGCCTGTTCGGGAGACATGTATTGGGGCGTTCCGGTTACGCCTTTAGCTATACCTTCTTCTGGGCGGTAGAATGACCTGGCCAGCCCGAAATCCATGACGTAGGCCTGGCCGGAGCTGTCTACCATTATATTGGATGGTTTTAGGTCTTGATGTACGATCCCCTTCTGATGAGCGGAGCCGAGCGCTTCACACAACTGATGGGTTAAATTTACTGCGGTTTCAACGGTTAAGGATCCTGAGGTCTTGATCAGGTCTCTTAAGTTTTGACCCTTGATGTATTCCATCGAGATATACTTGATTCTGTCGGCTTCACCCAGATCATGAATACGAATCACATTCTTGTTGGAGATGGATCGGGCCATCAAGGTCTCTTTTTTGAACTGCTCTATGAAACGGGGATCGGATGAATGCTTGGGTTTGATGATCTTTAATGCGACTGTTATATTCAGCTCGGTATCCTCGGCTTTGTAGACGACCCCCATTCCGCCGCGGCCGATCTCCTCTATTATCCGGTAGCGGTTATCGAAAATCTGTCCGGGCTCAAAATGAATGAGTCGGTCAGACGTAGATTCCTCGGATTTCCCGTAAGAGAGAGTTTCCTGTGCCTCTTCCAGTGAGGAGCCGCATTTACTGCAGAATTGGCTGTCTTCTGGATTTAGGGTATAACATTTAAGACACTGCACCAATTCTTCATTTTCCCCCATAGCCTTATTAATATATAAAATAGAGGAAGAAGAAGTCAATTTCTATGGCTCTAACAAAAAGCACTTTTTTCTTTGATGGTCCCCCCTGATTTTTTTCATAACTGTATTTAAATAGAGGTATTTATAAATATAAAAGTTTGGTTTTCTAGATGAGAGATTAGAACCGTAAGGTAAAAACAGTTTCGATGTTGAGCTCGGAATGAACACCGATCGTTCCATGGTGCAAACGCATAATCTGTCTGGACAGGCTGAGCCCGATACCCGAACCGCCTTCTTTAGTAGAGAAGAAGGGAACAAATATCTCCTCGATGTTATCGGGTGGGATACCAGGACCGTTATCTCTGACTTGGATGATTATTCTGCCTCTTCCGTCTAGGATGGCTTTCATCTCGATCCTGCCGCCTTCTTGTCCGGCAGCGGCATGAAGTGAATTGAGGAGGAGGTTTATCAGGACTTGTTCG
The DNA here is from genome assembly GCA_964348035.1 of uncultured Eubacteriales bacterium. Taxonomy (GTDB): domain Bacteria; phylum Acidobacteriota; class Aminicenantia; order Aminicenantales; family Aminicenantaceae; genus CAYFXE01. Next base: position 5,858 of record CAYGBF010000351.1, read on the forward strand.
ATGAGTTCGGGATCGGCTGTCAATTCTAGACTTTGAGGCTCCACGGTCGTTTGGAAATGAATGCCTTTTTTTTTGATATCGGTCTGCATGAGCTTCTCGACTCGAGCAAAGAGTTCTTTGATCGGGAAGATTTGGAACTTGGGCTTTTGAACCAGAGTCAAATTTCTGTATGCGTCAACAAAATGGAGTAGGCCCTGGCTTCGCTTCTGGATAGTCTGGGCTGCATGATGGATGTCAGACAGGGCCTCACTCTCAAGTTTTTTTTCAGGAAGAGGTGGATTATAGCTCTCCTTGAGTAATTCATTGATCGTCGAGGCGAGTGAGGAAATGGGCGTGATCGAATTCATGATCTCGTGGGTGAGAACCCGGATGAGTTTCTGCCAGGCTTCGATCTCCTGCTCTTCCAGCTCACTCTGAATATTCTGTACGGAGACAAGAGAAAACGTTTGTCCCCGGAGCTTAAACTCGGCGGCGTAAAGAGACAGGTGGAGGGGTTCGTTTTCTAATTCGACCTTGACCAAAGCTCTATCCCTGGATTTAAGATTGAGAAGGGTTTCGACAAGCGGTTGACTCATCGATTCAAGAGATCGAATATTCTTGAGCTGGGGAACTTTCAACAGGCGTTTTGCCGCCGTGTTGATGAGTTCGACATCACCGTTGGGCTGGAAGGCGATCAGGCCGATACCCACGTGTTGGACGATGGTTTGCAGGTACCGGTAATGTTCTTCTTTCTCAGCTCGTGTTTTCCGGAAGGCATTCATGACATCCGTGAAAGCCGTTTTAAGAGCTGAAAACGATGGGCCGCGCTTGTCGTCCCTAAAGGATTGAGAAAAATCGCTGTACTTGATGGATTGAAAAAAATGAGTTAGATCCCGGTTGGTTTTTTCTACATAATTGATGAGTGAGTAGATTTGGTAGATGATCAAGATGCCGATGATGAAAAGGGCGGCATACAGAGAAGTCCGGAAGAGAAAATAGAAAAAGGCGTTGATGGTTGCTCCTAACAGGATAATGCGGATGATACAGTTGGCTCGAAATCGTTTAAAGACCATATTTTTCTAGTCTCCGGTACAAGGACGCCCGGCTAAGGCCCAACTCCTTGGCAGCGAGGGTGATGTTCCCCCCATGCTTGTCTATGGCTCTGTGGATGACCAATTTTTCCATTTCTTCTAAGTTGTAATCATCAAAAACGAGAGCATCCCCTTTCGTCTCCTGAGCAGGGAAGAAGAAATCAGAAGGCTGAAGGACTCGTGATTCACTCATGATGACGGCCCGCTCGATGGCATGCTGCAGCTCTCTCACGTTGCCAGGCCAATGATATTTTTCCAGCCTTTTCATGGTGGACGGGCTCATCCTCTTCAAGGGTTTTTGATATTTTTTGCTGTATATTTTAAGGAAGTGATCCGCGAGAATGGGGATGTCTTCGATTCGTTTCCGAAGCGGAGGCAGGGGGATTTCGACGGTATTGACCCGGTAGAGAAGATCTTGACGAAACCTGTTCTGGTCCACCATTTCATGGATAGACATGTTGGTCGCGCATATGAGACGGACATCGATGGGAATAGGCTTATTGGATCCCAGTCGAATGACCTTTCGATTTTCTATCACAGTCAGCAGTTTTGCCTGAAGGGTTAAAGGCAGGTTTCCGATCTCATCGAGAAAGAGCGTTCCTCCAGTAGCAATCTCGAAGCGCCCAGCCCGGTTATCTCGGGCATCGGTGAAAGCTCCCTTCACATGGCCGAAGAGTTCGCTCTCAAAAAGAGTCTCACTCAGGGCTCCCATATCCACGCTGATGAAAACTTCGTCAGCCCGAGATGACTGGCGATGGAGCTCTCTGGCCACCAATTCTTTTCCTGTGCCGTTCTCCCCTAAGATGAGAACGTTAGCGTCGGTCTTAGCGACTTTCTGGATGGCTAAAAAGACATCCTGCATAGCTGGACTTTGCCCTATAAAATCGTGAAAGGGCTGATCAAGGTCAGCACTCAGCTGTCTCTGTCTCGAGCGGAGGTTATCGGCTTCGATCCGAGATTTCCTCAGGTTCATAGCGGCTGAAAGAGTGGCGATAAGCCTTTGATTTTGCCATGGCTTAAGGATGAAATCAGTGGCACCTTCTTTTATGGCCCGAACGGCCATTTCCACGTCTCCGTAAGCGGTGATCAAGACGACGACGGATGAGGGATCGATTTCGAGAATTGTATTCAACCAGTCAAATCCTTCTTGTCCACTGGTGGCGCCCTTGGCAAAATTCATGTCTAAGAAGATGACATCGTAGGTTTCGTTCCTGAGCAGGGAGGGGATGGCATCGGGCTTCTTTTCTGTGTGAACCTGGGCCACATGACTCTTTAGTAAGAGTCGTACAGCCTGAAGGATATCTTCATCATCATCGACGACGAGGATTTTTCCTGCTTTTTTGGTCATGAAACATGTCCTCCTCTAATCGGATCATCCATGGACTTTTTCTGGGCAAGTTTTCACCCTCGATTAAACGGGCCGAGGGGTTGACCGCCACCCATTATATCAAAAAGCCTTCGAGAAAATCACTTTGTCTTCGGTGGAGAGAACACATATGCAAGAAATATGCCTATCAGTCCTTAACAATTCTATCCTGAACGGTCGTGATGACCCCGTGATAGATGACGAGGCCTGTCCGATAACGGACACTCGGTGTCGTGCCAGCGAACACTTTTTCCCCAGTTATAGGAACTGTTTCCTTACCTACTGCGTAGAAATCAATGGTGGCACATTTATTGCAAAAAACATGCTTTAGCGGAGAGAACAGCAGTGAGAGACAACACTATGGAGAACATCAGAAGAAACGAAGATTCAGGAAAGTCGTCGATCGAGGAGTCATGAAATGGGAATGGATCGGAAGCTAAAGAAGAAAAAGTGGCCCCCGAAAAAGATAGCAAGCCTTGCAGCCGCAGCCGCGTTTGTTTTTTTGGTGATCTATTTCTTGGTTTTTAAGTTGAATCCGTCAACTTTGAACGTCAAGGCAGAGCGGATAACCATCTCGACGGTCAAAAGAGGCCCTTTTCAGGAATATATCCCGGTTCAGGGTAGCGTCCTTCCGATAAAAACAGTCTATCTCGATGCTGAAGAAGGTGGACGCGTCGAGGAAATCTATCTCGAAGCGGGCTCGCTCGTCGAGGAAGGAGATCCGATTCTAATGCTCGGCAACACAAATCTACTCCTCCAGATCATGTGGAGAGAGGCGGAACTATTCCAGCAGAGCAATAATCTGCGTAACACACGACTTTCTATGGAGCAGTACCGCCTCAGGTTGAGTCAGGATCTGGCTCAAATTGAAAGCGAGCTCCAACAGCAGAAACGCACCTACGAGCGATACAAGGAACTGATAAAGGATAATCTGATCTCAAAACACGAATTTGAACTGGCCAAAGATCAGTATGAATATTTAATCAAGAAAAAGGAATTAACCATAGAGAGCCAGAAGAATGATCTGGAATTCAGGCAGTCGCAGATAGATGCTTTAGAGGCCTCGTTGAAGCGGATGCAGGATAACCTCGAGATTGTCAAGAAGAAACAGGAGAATTTGACGATCCGAGCTCCTGTATCAGGACATCTGACGGCTCTGGCTGCAGAAATCGGTCAATCCAAGACTCCGGGAGAGCGGTTGGGGCATATCGATGTCCTGGAAGGATTTAGAGTGAGGGCGGCCATCGATGAGCACTACATTTCTCGAATAGAAACAGGAAGGACAGGGGAATTTGATTTCGCCGGAAAATCTTACACGTTGGTCGTAGATAAAATCTATCCTGAGGTTAGGGAGAATCGATTCGAGGTTGACATGCAGTTTGTCGGTGAGGAGGCTCAAGGGATAACTCGGGGACTCACTCTTCACATAAAGCTGGAATTGGGGGATATTTCCGATGCCGTACTCCTAGCACGAGGAGGATTTTACCAGACGACAGGCGGAAACTGGGTTTATGTGGTCGGTGAGTCCGATAAGGTGGCCACGAAAAAAAGGATCAGGCTGGGACGCCAAAACCCTCAAGTCTTCGAAGTCTTGGAAGGCCTGGAGCCAGGTGAGAAAGTGATCACATCTTCTTACGAGACATTCGGCAACATGGATAGATTGGTTTTGAAGTAAACCATCCGAAAGGATAGAGAGTCTATTCATACAGAGGACTAACACAAAAAAAGGAATGATATAAACCGTAGGCTTTATAACTGAAGGCTTTAAAAAGGAGGAAGACATGATAAGGACAAAAGACCTCAAGAAGATATACAGGACTGAAGAGGTTGAGACAACGGCGCTGAATAACGTCAATCTTGAGATCCAGGAGGGAGAGTATGTGGCTATCATGGGGCCATCTGGGTGTGGGAAATCCACACTGCTCAACGTCTTGGGGATGATTGATAAGCCCTCCAGCGGGGAGTATTTTTTTCTGGGTGAGGGAGTCGCCGATTACTCAGAACGCAGGAGAGCCAACCTTCGGAAAGCCAACATCGGGTTTGTGTTCCAGAGTTTTAACCTCATAGATGAATTGACTGTGTTTGAAAACGTGGAACTTCCTCTTCTCTATCTTGGATATTCTTCTTCTGAACGGAAAGATAGAGTCGGTGAGGTTTTGGAACAGATGGAGATCATGGCCCGGAAGAATCACTTCCCCCAACAATTATCGGGGGGACAGCAGCAGAGAGTGGCAGTGGCCAGGGCCATCGTGGCCAGACCGAAGCTGATCCTCGCCGATGAGCCGACCGGAAACCTCGATTCGGCCCATGGGGAGGAAGTGATGAAGCTTATCGGAGAGCTCCACGAGACAGGGACCACAGTCGTCATGGTCACTCACTCTCCGGCCTACGCTGAATACAGCCACCGTGTCATTCATCTCTTCGACGGCCACATCGTCTCCGAAAATATCCAGAAAGAATTCAAGATATAGATTTTATCTGAGCAAACGCTGCGGGGGAAGGCGAGAGAGAGGGGATGTTTCCATATTTGAGACAATGATCTGGAACAACTTAAAAATTGCCTGCAGAAATATAAAAAGGCACAAGGGGTATTCCTTCATCAACGTCGCCGGTCTGAGTATCGGGTTAGCTCTATTCATCCTCATAATGCTTTTTGTCCAGGATGAATTGAGCTATGACAAATTTAACGAAAAGTACGAGAGAATCTATCGAATCGAGCAAAACGAAGGATGTGTTATGCCATCTGGCATCGGACACATTCTGGAAGGTCAGATTCCGGAGATTGAAAAGATTGTCCGCTTCTATCCCAGCTTCGGATACAGTTCCTTAATAAAATACGAAGAGAATTATTTCGAGATTCCAAATGCCACGTTCGCCGACAGGACTGTGTTCGATGTTTTTACCTTTCCGTTTATCCAGGGAAACCCCGAAACCGTTCTACAGGATCCCTTCTCTATCGTTTTGACGGAGGAGACGGCCAAAAAGATCTTTGGGGATAAAAACCCGGTCGGACAGACCATCGTTTCCGATAACCGATGGAATTTCACAGTAACAGGAGTCATACAGAATATTGATAATTTTCATTTTCCAATAGATGCGATCGCTTCCTTCATGAGCTGGGGAGAGATGTATGGACAGGAAAGCCTCACCCGGTTAGACGACGGTTACCAGCACCCAACGTATTTTTTACTCCCGAAGATACACGATGCAAAAAAGATTGAGGAAAAAGTCGATAAATGGTTGAATGAGAGGCATCGTTTTGGAGAAAACCCAGTATTCAGACTGCGCTCCTTAAAGGATCTTTACTTTGTTAAAGAGAAGCTTTTGGGAGACCAGTATCAACTCCACGGCAACATTCATTTTATCCGCATATTCATCATCGTTGCCGTTTTCATCGTCCTTATCGCGTGCGTCAACTTCGTCAATTTAGCCACCTCAAAAGCTTCGCACAGAGCCAAAGAGGTGGGGATGAGAAAAGTCGTAGGGGCATCCCGCAGACAGCTCATCAGCCAGTTTCTTCTGGAATCAGTGCTGACGAGTGGATTGGCTTTAATCTTCGGGTTTCTTCTGGCGGAATTATTATTGCCAACTTTTAACCGCCTGATTTCCGCCCATCTCTCAGCAAGCTCTTTTTTTAAGTTCCCGTATCCTTTGTTGTTTATCTGCGGAATCATCGGGCTCGGTATCACCGCGGGTATCTACCCGGCATTTTATCTGTCCTCATTCCTGCCTCAGACCGTTTTAAAAGGCCAATTAACAAGAGGCACGAGAGCGGCCAGGCTCAGGAAGGGACTGGTAGTTTTTCAGTTTTCGGTATCGATCATACTCATAGTCGCCACCGCCACCATTTTTAGACAGCTCAATTTTATGAAAAGGGCCGATCTTGGCTTCGAGAAGGAATATAGCGTGACCTTGGACTTAAACCGCCAATTGGAGACAAAGAAAAAAGTCCTTAAAGATGAACTGCTGAAAAGTCCCAATATTTCAGATGTCACCTTTTCCTGCCGAGTCCCTGGAGAAATAATGTGGAATTGGACCTCGAGAGTAGGCGAACAAACGTCCACTGTCAATGTCAACGCCGTAGATCCTGATTTTTTTCAAACCTACAGGATTGAAATGGTTGAGGGAAGAAATTTTTCTTGGGCAATACAATCGGATAAATCCAATCGGATTGTCGCCAACGAGGCTGCGGTTAAGTTCTTCGGGCTCGATTCGCCTGTAGGCCAAAGGGTAGATGGTTTACCGAATAAATCAGGAGTGGGTCAGATCATCGGAGTGGTTAAAGATTTTCATTTCAATTCCTTGCATTCGGAAATCAACCCGGTGTTTTTTTACTGGCTGGATTGGCCTCATACTAAGGTGAGTGTGAGAATATCGATGAATAATGCAAAATCTTCTCTTCCAGAGATAGAGAGAACCATCGGATACATCAAAGAAAAATGGGAGAGAATGTGTCCTGATTATCCCTTTGCCTATGCGTTTTTGGATGAGAGCTTTGATAGGCAGTATAAAAGAGAGGAAAAATTATCCGAAATATTCATCAGCTTTGCCGCCCTGGCCATTTTTATTGCCTGCCTGGGCCTGTTCGGTATAGCTTCCTTCATGACGGAACGACGGACAAAAGAAATCGGTGTGAGAAAGGTTCTTGGGGCAACGGTCCCTGAAATAGTTTTCCTGTTATCCAGAGAATTCACGAAGTGGGTCCTGATCGCCAATGTCATCGCCTGGCCCGTGGCCTATCTAGCCATGGACAGATGGCTGCAGAATTTTGCCTACAGAACCCCTATCGGAGCAGGAGTATTTTTTTTGTCTGCTTCTCTGGCGCTCGTTATCGCTCTGCTCACGGTGTCCTACCAGTCGATTAAAATCGCCGTGGCCAATCCTGTGGATGCGCTGCGGTATGAATAGAGAGAGAGGATGTTACCGTTTTTTTAGAATACGCAACCAAAGCTAAGCATATTTCGTCTATTTGAAATAAAGGCAGTTATCTCTGGTATAGACATAAAGTGAGGCAGTCATGAGCTTAAAAGAAATACTGGAAAAGATGATCGAGGAAGAAGAGCCGGTGTTGTTAAACGACGGCCATAAGGATTGGGAAGCCCGCGTTCTCCTGGAAAACCTCTCTGGACCCAGGCTCAAAACGCAGGCTCACCTTCAGCCAGGTTTGTATATCGCCGAGATCAATCCTTCTGGTTATCTTGGTCAGGTCCTGTTTAGAGTAAAGCCAAAGGCATAGACTTTTTTCTATATCTCCGGCTCGCTCAGCTGGAGAAAAGTTATGATTAAAAACTACATCAAAGTCACATTAAGGAATATCAGAAGACATAAGGGATACTATCTCATAAACATCTTGGGGCTTACCATCGGCATCATCTGCTTCATCCTGATTTCTCTTTTTGTTTTGGATGAATTAAGCTACGACAGATATCATGAAAAGGCAGGCCAGATCTACAGGGTAGGAGTCCGGGCCTTAGTCAACAACAACGAATTCCACGGGGCGACGGCCTGCGCTCCTCTGGCTCAAACCCTGGTCAAGGAATTCCCGGAGGTTCGAGCTTCCACGAGGCTCCGAAGGTTCGGTGATCCAGTCATCCGCCACAAGGAAAAAGTCTTCAGCGAGGAGCGCTGGTTTTTTGCCGACGCGGCTATCTTTGATGTCTTCTCCATTCCCTTCATTCAGGGAGACCCGAAAACAGCCCTCAGCCGACCCAACTCTGTAGTGATCGCAAAATCCATGGCGGATAAATACTTCGGGCAGGAAGATCCCATGGGGAAGACCCTGAATGCGAATAACCGACGGGATTATTTGATTACTGGAGTTATCGGAGATGTCCCTCAAAATTCCCATGTGCATTACGACTTTCTGGTTTCGTTCGAGACCCTCGAGTACAGCCGCAGCCAAAACTGGATAAGCAACAACTTTCATACCTATTTTGTCTTGAACAAAGGGGCCTCGTCCGAGGAATTCGAGACAAAACTCCAAACCCTTGTCCAAAAATATGTTCACCCCCAGGTAAAAGGAGCTCTGGGCGTCACCCCTGCGGAGTTTTATGCCAGCGGAGGTGAGTTTGAGTACTTCCTCCAGCCCCTGACGGATATTCACCTCCGTTCTCACCTGGATTTCGAACATGAACCGAACAGTGACATCGCCTATGTGTACATCTTCTCGATTATTGCCGTCGCCATCCTCCTCATTGCTTGCATCAATTTCGTCAATCAGGCCACAGCCCGATCAGCCAATCGAGCCAAAGAAGTCGGAGTGCGCAAGACGGTCGGCTCGACTCGGAGCCAGCTCGCCAGCCAGTTTATCGCCGAGGCCGTCATCTTGAGTGTTCTGGCCGTTCTGCTGGCCCTGCCCATGATCGAAATCCTGCTGCCCTTGTTCAACAATCTCACTGGCAAGGCCCTCAGTGTTCCTTACTTGGAAAGCGCGATGACGATTCCGTATTTACTGGGAATCGCTCTTATGGTCGGAGCTTTGGCCGGCTCTTATCCGGCCTTCTTTCTTTCCTCGTTCGATCCGGTTGCGGTGATAAAGGGAGGACCGACCGGGAAAAAAAGAACACCGTGGCTGCGGAACGTCCTTGTCGTGTTTCAGTTTATAGTCTCCATCA
>CAYGBF010000352.1:0-1792 GCA_964348035.1 uncultured Eubacteriales bacterium
TTCCCGTCCAACAAGGAAACATCACAAGACGTGCCGCCCATATCGAAGGTAATGATGTTCGTAAACCCGGCCTCTCGGGAAAGGTTAAAGCCGCCCACGACTCCTCCTGCTGGGCCGGAGAGAGCTGTTCTGATGGGTTCTGATTTAGCAGCCGAGGGGGAAATCGTGCCTTCGTTGGATTGCATGATCCGGAGCTCGGTCTTATGCAGTTTCTTCTGCAGGTCTGTAAGGTAACGATCAACAACAGGCATGAGATAGGTATTGACAGCTGTGGTGGCTGTTCGTTCGTACTCGCGGTACTCAGGCAGAATGTCACTCGAGAGAGAAAATAATATCTTTGCTTTCTTGAGTTCCTTACCAACGGTTTTCTCGTGAGCCGGATTAGCATAGGAGTGGATGAGGGAAACGGTGACAGCTTCAATTCTCATTTTTTCGATCTTCCGAAGGATACTTTTAATCTCTTTGAGCGAGATTTTTTGTTCGATCTTACCTGAAGATGAGATTCTTTCTTCCAACCCGAAACAGCGGCTTCGAGGCAGCAAAGGAACCCGGTGTTCTCCTTTTAGACTGTAGAGGTTGCGTCTAACCTGACGGCCGATCGAGAGGACATCCTCGAATCCCCTGGTCGTCAGAAGAGCGATCCGTCCCCCTTTCCTTTCGAGAAGGGCGTTCGTGGCCACGGTGGTACCATGCACGATCAGTAGGGGACTGGCGCTCGAGGTGAGTTCTTCGATGCCCTTAAGGATTGCCAAGGAGGGGTTTTGGGGAGAAGAGGGAATCTTTTTTATCCTGATCCTGCCGTTTTGATAGATGACAAAATCAGTAAATGTGCCTCCTGTATCCACACCGATGCGGACTTGAGTACGCATGGGGATATGTTTATGGATGGAAGAAGGAAAGTCAAGCTTGTCCCCGCACCTGCCTCCGCAGGTGTAAACTCCAGCAGGGATCCAGTAAGAAAAATGTTATTCAAATCCTGCGAAAGCAGGGATCCAGTAAGCTTGTTCCCACAAAAGTGGGAAACCAGTAAGAACAAGGAATTGGATCCCTGTTTCCACAGGGATAAAAAAGAGGGCAGCAAGCTGCCCTCTTTATTATTTACACGTACTGCACGTATTCGTCGTGCAGGTGGTGCAGGCCTCAGAAGAGGATTTTAAACGGCTGCTCCCTCCGCCTATTCCGAAAGAAGAGAGCAGTTTTTGAATATCATGACTCCCGCAGGAAGAGCAGGAGACACTTTTTTCTTTCCCGACCGAAACCAGAGCTTCAAAATGCTTCCCGCATTTCTGACACAAAAACTCGTATATCGGCATGACTTAATATTCTAACTCTTTTTTTTCTTTTTAAAAAGCCTGTCGAAATATTGATCAAAGACCATGGCCGTAAAACCATCTCCTGTGCAGTTCATTGCTGTCCGAAACATGTCTGGGAGTCCTCCAGATAAAGCTATCCACGTGGCAATGAAACTGGCTCTTACTGGATCCTCGAGTCCTAATATAGAGGAAAATAATGTGGCTGCCCATAGAGATGTTCCCATGCCTGCCGGAAGGCCGGGAGCAGCGATTGTAAACAAAACGAGAGCAGGCCAAGCCATGAATAACATTGTCCAGCTTATCTCAAAATGATAAATGTATGACATGACAAACGGAGCGTAGGCCAAATACGCCAATGCGCTGGCGTTAAGATTGAAAACAGCCCCGAAGGGGATGATGAAATCGGCGACCTCATCCCGGATTCCGTATCTTTTCGCGTAGATCAGATTCACGGGAAGGGTAGCCATAGAGGAACAGGT
>CAYGBF010000353.1:0-10638 GCA_964348035.1 uncultured Eubacteriales bacterium
TTTCCGTTAAGAGTCAGGTTGACTCCTTCCCCACCGTGAACAGGAATCTTCCAGACGTCCCAATTGTCGTAGAGAAGGATGGAGACACCGTCCTTTACCCAGCCGAAAGAGTAAGGATAGACCGGGGGGTTGATAACATTGTGGTCGTCCTCTTCGTTGATGAAGGATGTCGGCACGTCTTTGGTGATGTTGTATTTTTTTTTGGTGGCCATTTCGTAGGTGTGATAATGGCCGTCGTCGTAGTATAGGAAATGTGTTCCATCGGGTGAAGGGCCCATGTACCATCGGCATTTTTCGACCGCCAGGGTACGCTTACCTGTTTTGAGATCTATGATGTAGACATCCTGGTAGCGCCGCCCTTCCAGGTTCCCAATCAGCTCGTACTGGCTGTTATCAAGGCCTATGGCAAAGAGGTGCTTCGGCGCGGCAGATACTCTTCTCAATTCATCGTCGGCCAACCTGAGAAACCGTTTCTCTTTGACACGATAAAGGCATAGGTAGCTGAAGTTCTTGTCCCTTCTTTCCTGAACCTGCTGCATGGACTGGAGCCTTTTGTCCAGCCAGTGCCAGATGACCACATCGGGAAAATCTTCCTTATCAATTTCCTCCTCAGGCTTTTTCTTTACCGGTTTTTCTTTATCCTCATCACTTGCTTCGGCTTTTTTTTCTTCGGTCTTTTTGTCCTTCTTGTCTTTTTTCTCCTTAGCTTCATGGATTCCGAACAGGATGCCTGAAAAATCATCAGTCCAGAGAGGGAATCTGTTGGGGCTTATGGTCATCTTGGCTGGGAAGTCCTCATCATCTTTTGGATCATAGTTCACTTTCTCGGGTGTACCTTCAGAGAAATCCTTGAATCCGATCAGGCTGTAGAGTTTATCCTCGTAATTTTCATCTTCCTTTCCGACCAGCACAGTCAAGCCGTCACCCTTTTCTGTCCAAGTCAGCTTCTTGTAGATGCCTTTGTCATTGTCGAGAGGGATTATAACTCCAGTCTCCATGTCTCGGAGCTGAACTCCATTACCGCTCATTTCTTGAGCATCGATGGTAAAGGCCAGCCATTGTCCGCTCTTGTTGAAGGCAAATTCGGAGACATTCCCGAGGTTCAGCTCTTTGGAGGTAGAAAGATCGTGCAGAATCAGGTCAGAGCCGCTCCATTTCTCTTTTTCCTTGGCTTGACTTTCCGGGGGATACTTGTGGAAGGCAATCCATGAGGGATTCTCGGCTGAGAAGGAAAATTTCTTGACCTTCTCAAACTCCACCTTCTTTCCTGTGGACAGATTCACCAGCCCGACTCCGTTGTAGACTTTTTTCTTCTGCTTCCGCAGTTTTCTTGCCTCTTCTCTCTTCGGGTATATCGTGTAGGCGGCCCATCGGGAATCCTCGGAGAAAGAAATTTCTCGAGAGGTAGACCTTGAGGCTTCACCCACCGGAAACTTGTATTCTTTATCATGTTTTGTCTGTCTGATGATGACATCTCCATCACCCTCGATAGGGGCGAGGCGATAGGCAAACCAGGAACCGTCGTTGGAGATAACCGCAGACCGGATGCTCTTCCAGGCCAGGATGTCCTGGATGTCCTCGAGCGGGCGCGGAGCCTTTGGTGTCTTTTTTTCTTTTTGAACCGAGTAACCCGGTACAAGAAGAAAAATACTCAGGAAGAAAATTAAAATAAGTTTATCTTTTCTCATCTGAACTCCTTTGATGCGAGGTCTTCTGGGATTCATTTATTTTAGTGAATATAAAAAATAAAATCACGGGCTAAATAAAAGCCGATTTGGCGATTGTGGAGTTATTCGTCTTCGACCTTCTCGACCTGGATTCTTTCTGCCTTGGCGTGACAAAGCACGGTCGCGTCCCCCTCTATCCTGCCGAAAGGGATAACAGTGCTTGCTGCCCTAGGCCGTTCATCAAGGGATACGGGTGTTCTTCCGTAGAAAATACAGAATGCATGACCTGGTGGCCAGTAGGCCAATTCACCGACTTCCATGGTTTCACGACCTTCTTCTAAATCCAGATGGACGGGGATGGAAAAATAAATCTCATCTCCCCAGACGTTATACGGAAGATCGAACGGCAGGGCATCGTAGATTTTTCTGGCCGTTTCGTTGTCATCTAGGGTAGCGGTTAATGTCGTTTCTCCGACTTTTATCCTGATTTTCATCTGATCTCCACCTTTCCAGAAAGGGGTCGCGTCTCAAGGCTGGCCACAGCGTCGACAGCTTTGTCGATTTCCTCCATCGTGTTGTAGACATGGGGACAGAGCCTGATTCCTCCTGAATCGCCACCGAACACAGCGCCGGCTATGTTGTGTTTATGATAAAGGATATCCAGAGCTTGGCTCAGGTCTAACCCTGGAACATGAAAAATGACGACTCCTCCGCTGAGTTCTGGGGTAAGAGGCGTGCGGAACGTTAGACCTGGAATTCTCTTTTTAAGCCTCGTCTTTAAAGCAGCAGCCAAGAAGCGAATCCTGGCTTCAACCCGGCCCTTCCCGATCAGGTTATGGAATTCGACAGTCTTTCCCATGGCCGCAATCCTTGAATCGTCTCTCTGACCGAGGGTTTCGAATTTTTGAGCGCCTTTATCAAGAACTCTCGGGTAGCCAACTCCGACAATCGTCGGCCACAGGTCAGCTATCTTTTCTTTTCGCAGGTAGAGTATTCCGACTTCTTTCGGCCCGAAGAACCACTTGTGTGAGCTTCCTGTATAAAAGTCACAGCCGAGAGTATGGAGGTTAACGACGTGTGATCCGAATGTCTGGGCGCCGTCGATGTGGGTTAAAACGCCGTGATCTCGAGCCACCGTGCATATCTCTTCAGCCGGAAGGGCTATCCCGGAAATGTTTGAAACATGGGAAAAACACATCAATTTTGTTCGCTTTGTCAAGGCCTCGATGAACGGCCTCATGAGTTCCTCATCGGTCTCGAACACCTCGGGTGTCTTGACCCGTTTGACTGTAAACCCGTACCTCTCAGCCCGAACGTCCCAGGCAATGTTTGCCGTCGGATGGTTCTCATCCCAGATAATCACCTCATCGCCCGGTTTGAAGGTCAAGCCGTTTATGACCATGTTGTTCCCTTCACTCGTATTCCTGACGATGGCAATTTCCTCAGGATTCGCTCCCAAATACTCGGCCAGAACCCGGCGGGAAGCCTCGCGCAAATCGGCGAACTTTTTACGGTTATGGGAGGAGGGATCGGCGTCAAGATCACGAGTGAGCTCGAACACCTTCTGCTGCACAGGATAAGGAGAAGGACAGAGGTTGGCCGCGTTGAGCATGATCAAACCCTTCCGGATCGAAAAATTTTCCTTGACGAGCTTCCAGAATTCTTCCCTCCCTGCATCATCTGCAGAAAGCCCGACCGCGGTCTTTTTTAAAGATTCAAAAGAGACTTTATGCTCACCGAAGACTGCGGATGGCAGGACAGCGGCCGCCGCGGCCCCACCGAATAATGTTTTCATAAACTGCCTGCGGGGTAGGCCTCGGACATCCTCTGGAAAATTTTGGATTATCTGTTTTTGATTATGATTTCCGTTCATACGATTTCTCCTTTTATTTGTCTCTTTTGGTTTTGAAATAAAAGTAAATCGGCAGGGCTATGAGCATCAAGACCAGTCCCGACCAGGCATGGAGGGGTTTTTCAACAAGAGAGTTGATCACAAACAGGAAGGTGATGGAGATAAAGATCAGAGGAACCACGGGATAACCCAGAGTCTTATAGGGTCTGGGATGGTCCGGATATTTGCGCCGGAAGATAAAAATTCCGACAGCGGTCAAGCCGAAAAAGACCCAGTCGGTGAACACCACATAGGTGATCAAATCCTCGAAGGTTCCCCAGAACAGAAGAAGCACGACAGCCCAAGCCGACTGGACCAGGATGGCATTGACCGGTGTGCGAAAGCGGGGATGGACCCAGCCTAGCTTTTTAAAAAACAAACCATCTCTAGCCATGGCGTAATAGATGCGGGGAGCAGAAAGGGTGTAGATGCCCAGGGTCCCGAAGGTGGAGATGGCGATCAGCAGGGCGATGAGCACTCCGCCAAAAGGAAGGATGGTCGAAACAGCATCAGCGGCCAGGCTTTGAGAAGAGGCGATGTCATCTACCGGTAGGAGGAGCAGATAGGCAAGATTGGTCAAAAGATAGACCACAGCAACAACGAGAGCTCCGATGATCATAGCCCGAGGAATCATGCGGCGGGCATCCCGAGCTTCCCCAGCCACAAACGAGGCATGCTGCCACCCGCCGTAGGACCATAACACCCCGATCAGGGCCAGGCCCAAAGCCGAGATGAGATTGCCTGTGGAAGCTTCTCCACCGGTGTCCAGCAGAGAAAATTCTGCCCGGCCGAAAAAGAGGCCGATGCCGATGACAGCCGCGATCCCCAGAAGCTTTAACCCGGTAAACACGTTGGTGAAAATCTCTGCCGCCTTGACGCGAAGGATATTCACCCCGGTCACAACCACCAAAGCGGCTATGGCTGTTATCTTGATGCCGGTTTCGCTGAGGGGGAAGTTGAACGCCAAATAGTAGGCACAGGCTATGCTTAAAGCGGCATTCGCACCGGAAGTGATAACCACCAGGTAAACCCAACCGTACAGAAAGCCGAAAAGGTCACCATAGGCCTCTTTGAGATAGACATAGACACCTCCTGCTTGGGGAAACATGGCTCCCAGCTCGGCAAAGGTCAGGGCTCCCATCAGAGTGATGAGCCCTCCCAATCCCCAAGCCAGCAAAATCAGGAGCGGGGCAGGAAGGTGTCCGGCAATTTGGGAGGGGGTTAAAAAAATGCCGGAACCGATACAGGATCCTATGGCCACCATAGTCAAGCCATAAAGGCTCAGCTCCTTCTTCAGTTCACTCATAAGAATGAATTATTCATAAAAACTGCCGATACCAGATTCTATTTTCATATCAAATAAAAGACAACGAGGTCAAACGACCAAAAAATAATGATGGCTAAACGGAGGTCGGATGAAGCAGGGATTTAAGAGATGAGAATCTATCTCCAGGATTGTTGGCGGAGGCGGTAATGTAAATATAAGCAATAGGCCTGGAGCAGATTCACACCGATGACGATTGCATACGAGAGAGGTTTGTTTTTTTTGTAGAGTTTGCTCGTTCCCCAAAGCAGTGCGGTGTTAATCGCAAGGTCTATTCCTATGGTGAGCGGAATATTTTTTATGTAGCTGGCCACTACTGGATTCCCTTCCCTTGCTCCATGATTCCAGATGGCATCGTAGGTGAGAACTGTGTCCAGATTGATTGACATAACGGCACTGTATTGGAGGGATTTAAAAAGAGTTTCATCCGCAGAGGCGAAACTCACCAGGAAAAGGACGAAAACAACTGCGACAATGTATCTCTTCATTCTTTATATCCAGATGAATACAGGATCGGATAAAAAGGCTGGAGGGCTCAATCGCCTGAAGGGATGATTTAAGGGGTGATTTTTTTCTGTGGTTTTTATATGTTCAGGCCATGGATGTAAAAGAGGCCAGAGCATTGAGGACTGCTCCGGCCTCTTACTAAGGAGGGGAGGGAGGGGGAACAATTTGTCTCGGTATTAATTAGACAAAAGGTGGGCGATGATTATTTCACGTAACGAAAAAATTATGGGAATGATTATCGTCGAGGTTCTCTCGGCGGCTTTTTATCACGAGGGGGCTTAAAGGGAGGTCTTTCAGGAAAGCGTCTGAATCTTCGAAAGGGACCGGACAGTCTTCTTTGGAGGCGTCTTTTTTGTTCGGGAGTCAGGATTGGGTCTATTTCCTTCTGGAGTGATTCAAAAGATTCCTGCAGTTCTTTTCGATGATCTTCTCGAATTTCCATCATCCGTTCAGAATGTTTTCTTAAAACCTCTCGGAGGCGCTTTCTCTGCTCTTGATCTGGCTCTATGATTCTCTCAATGCTGGTGATCATGAAGTCTGGTAATCGCCAGGAAAAGGCCCGGTTTATCCGGCGCTGTAAAAGAGCTCTGTTGAGCATGGCTCCTATAATAATTCCCATAACAAGCGTTATGATGATGATTAAAGCTGTTTTGACTTTTATGTTCATCATTCTCACTCCATTAAAATAAAGGAAGCTCCCGGATTTCTTCGATCGTAACGTCTGAGGCGTAAAAAATCTCTTCCGAGGAGATGTTCTCGCCTATTCTCAGGTTGTAGATGACCAGAGCGATCAGGATGACCGCCCCGGCGATGGCGAACCGGCGAAACATGGCTTTGAATGTTTCGTAAAACTTTTCCAGACCGTTCTTATCGCTCAGAGAATCTATCCTTTGCATCACTTTCTCGACAAAATAGGGTTTGAAGGAGGGGGCGGCGCTTCCGGAAATTGCCTGGCGTTGTTCTATGATTTTAGCTCTTTCTAGACGGAGCTCCTCAGAGTCTTCAAGTGCTTTTTCCAAAAGATCTTGTTCTTTTTCGCTCAGGTCGTCGTCAAAAGAGCGATACAGAAGCTCCAAGATTTTTTCATCCAGTTTTTTCCGTTTATTGTCCATGTTCATCCCCCAAACGATGGTTTTAAAATCTCCCGTAATTTCATCTGAGCTCTGGCCAGTCGCGAGAGGACGGTGCCGAGCGGGAGATTGAGTATCTGGGCTGTTTCCTCGGTGGAATAGCCGTCGATCAACCGCAGCACCAGGACTGTCCGGAACTTCGGGTCGAGTTGTTGAAGCCCTCGGTGAACGATTTGCTTGGCCTCCTCATGATTCTTAGGGCTGTTCGGGTCAGGAAGGTTCTCCATCTTGTCAGCTGCATTCGAGAAAAAGAATTTCCGGCGGTGCTGGCGACGTCTGATTTCATTTAGAGACAAGTTGATGGCGATCCGGGTCAGGTAGGTCCCGACACTGGATTCTCCCCTGAATTTATCCAGGGATTGATAAAACCGGATAAACGTTTCCTGTCCGATATCTTCGGCTTCCTGACAATACCCTAACATTCCGATCACCGTAGCGGCCACTCGAGCCTCATGTTTTTTGACGATTTCTTTGAAGGCCTGATGGTTGCCTTTCCGGGCTTGGCTGATCAATTCCTGCTCGTTCAGTTTTCCCTCCCCTAACAACAACTGTTCTAGCTTATTGTGGAAATCCTTCAGGCTTTCCTACTTGTTTAGACAAGATTCTCAATCGTTTTATTCCCAACGATTATAGAACATACATTTGATGCAAGACAAGGAAAGAGAAGAGCAAAATATCTTCATTCCAAGGATTTTTTATTTGTCCAAAAGGAAGAAAATAAGGACCTTTACCGTCCAATAACTGGATGGAGAAAAGTAAAAAGACTGCCTCCATTTTTGAATAAGGAGTAGAATAGGAGGCTGGCATGCTGAAAAAAACTGGATACGTGGTTTTGCTAACGTCCTTGTGTTTAGGGACATTCTTTTTTTCGCCGGGACTCCGTGCCCAGGGTAAAACCGGTATTGAGCTTGATGAGAAGGTCAAGAATTTTCTGGAGAGTCACCGGTACCGATGGCGGGATATGAATGTTCCCGAAGAAGACGGGAAGGTCTTGTATGACCTCGTCGTCGAAAATAACTACACGAAAGCCCTAGAAATCGGGACTTCAACCGGCCATTCGGCGATCTGGATAGCTTGGGCTTTGAGCAAAACCGGGGGGAAGCTGATCACGATCGAAATCAACGAGAGGAGGTACAGGGAGGCGCTGAAAAATTTCGAAGCCGCAGGACTGTCCGATTACATCGATGCCCGGCTGGCCGATGCCCATGAGCTTGTTCCTGAACTGGAAGGCCCGTTCGATTTTGTTTTCTGTGATGCCGATAAGAACTGGTACAAGAATTACCTGATTGCCGTCTACCCAAAACTCGAGGTCGGGGGGTGTTTTACGGCTCATAATGTCCGAGGAAGACGGATGTGGGGGATCGGAGAATTCCTGGATTATCTGGACAGCCTTCCAGACATGGAGACCACGATTGATGAGACGAGCTGGTCCGGGATCTCGATCAGCTACAAGAAGGCGGAGAAATAAGCCCAGAAAATAGTCGAACCTATAAATCCATCGAGACAATCATGAGGATCAAAGGAGAGAAGGTGGCCTTGAGGCCTATGAAGCCCGATGAGGTCGAGCTTATTCACGAATGGGCCAACACCCCAGATGTCATGCCCTTCTGGTACGGGAAGAAAAAATCTCTAGAACAGATTAAGGAAGACTGGAAGCCTGACTATTTTTCGGATGAGGATCCCTTTTCTGGAAGATGTTTTGCTATCGAATTAAACAAGAAACCGATCGGGATGATTATCTATAACAGAATCGACAGAGAAAACAGGAGTACGGATATCGATATCCTGATCGGGAAAAAAGAACATTGGGGAAAAGGATTCGGAGTGGATGCTCTGAGAACATTCATCGGCTTCCTTTTCAAAACGTACAATCTCAACCGGATATGGCTGGCCACTTATGTGTATAATCGACGGGCTATCAGAGCGTATGAGAAGGTGGGTTTCGAGAAGGAGGGCATCCTGCGTGAGGACGCCTTGATTAATGGAAAATTCGTCGATTCTATCCTTTTTTCCATCCTGCGCAGAGAATTCAAAAGGTCCTAAAAGAAAAAGGGGATAGGCACTTTTTTGTTTTAGCACGCCAGATTGAAGTAACTTAGACTTCCCATCCCAAATACTGGATCAAATATTAATTAGTATTGATACAATAGGCGACAAAAGCTCTCAGTTTCATCAGAAAAGATTTACCTATCATATTTTTAATCAGTTGAAAAAAAAGAAAATACAAAATAAATTTAAAAAAATCAAAATATTTACTTGACAGGGATCTGAATAGTTTGTATTATATTGTAGCAATACAAAAGGAGTGTCGGATGCTTAAGATAAACTTCAGCTCTCCCGTCCCCCTCTATGAACAACTCGTGGAAGAAATCAAGAGGATGATCGCAGACGGAGAAATTAAGCCCGGGGATTCCCTTCCTCCTGTTAGACGTTTGGCATCCCAGCTTGACATTGCGGTGAACACCGTGGCCAGAGCATATCAGGAATTGAGAAAGCTGGAATTGATCGAGGGAAGCAGGAGAAAAGGAAGCTTTGTTCAAGCGGGCATCTTGGAAGTATCAGATGACGATTCAAGAGCATTCAAAGAGACTATCCTCAAGCTTATCCAGAAAGGGATGAACAGAACACAAATCGAATCTATCTTTAAGAGGAGCCTTAGTCAGATTTTTGATTGATCAGGAGGAATCATGGTGAGTATGTTTTTTGTGTATATGTTACTGGGCATTACAGGTTTTCTGTGGATCTGTTTGATAGGATTTACACTCTATCAGACAAACACATCTATACTGAGAAAAAAGGGGTATGATGAGGAATATATTGGCTTCTTAAAGAGAGATAGTGTATCCCGGAACCTGGGCATCGCGGTCGCTGTGCCTCTTCTCCTCGTCTTTTCAGGCTTTGTCGTCTGGCTGATATTCGGTGAATTGTCTTCCAAGAAGCAGTTTTTTCTGATAGCGGTCATATGGTTTTTGTGTATCATTCCCTTCCCGATCCTGGATGCAAAAAAGACGCAAAAGAAACTGAAGGAACTGGCGGTGAAAACCAAATCGGACGTCGTGGTGGATCTCAACTACGCCATTCTTCACCTCGTGTTCAAGCCGTCGTGGGAATTAGCAGCCGCTCTTCTTTACATCCTCTACTTTGCTTTGTCTTTTCGTTGGTTCCATCCGGCTGCTGTCCACTTCGTTATTCTTTGGATATTTTACGCCACGGCGAGATCTGGGAAACATTTGATCAAACCTTCACTTAAGGACAGCTATCTCTACTGTTTCTTCTTCATGGTTGTCAATCATATTTTTCTCATTTTTCAGGCTGTTTGGCAGATGATCTTGAGGCAGGATGTTATGGGCTGGCAGCACTATGTCTGCGGCGTTCTTCTGATTGCCCTGCTGGTGGGAAAATTAGTCTATTACCTGTCCAACTTTCCTCGGTTCAGAAGGAAACTCACATACTCCTGAAGACGGGAAGCGAAAAAGGTGCCGGGCGAGTACGCTCTTTAAAGGAGCAGTATGTGTAGGCCTTTAAACTCGAAAATCGGATGCTGGTCACGCCTCTCCTTTTTCAATGTTTGATTCGATCATTCGACCTGGATTGTAAAAAAATCATACATTTATGCCAGATGAGAGAATTTTCTTTTTTTTTAAGCTTTTTTAAATTATTGAAATAAAACAAAATAATTTAGATTTTCGAGGGGATCAAAGACTGGCATGCTTTTTGCTGATGAGGGTTTGGTGAAGAAAAAGGCCGTTCAAAGGGGCAACGACATGGAGCGTTGGAATGAATACCGAGAGTCAAACGCCCGTGACGGCTCATTTTTCTCTGGACTTCCGAAAAACAGGGTTCAGGATGTTCTCCAGAATAAAATATGGTTGATGATCCTGGTCCTCTCCATGTCATCACTGGCCTGCCTCCCCTTCAAATTCCGAAAGTCGATATCCTGGGAGGATTACGTCAGCCAGCCTCGGAGTGAGCCGTATATCCTGGAAATAGAAGAAGGGGGATCTAAACTTCTTTATTACGGGGCTTTCCATAAGGTCGACCTCGAACACCCCCAGTTCAGGGATATCGAGGAGAGGTGGGAAGATTTTCACCCCACAGTGGCTTTCTGTGAAGGCCATA
>CAYGBF010000354.1:0-2533 GCA_964348035.1 uncultured Eubacteriales bacterium
AGATTATAATATCTATCCGGAAGCCGTCGATTACCTGCGAAGCGGCGGCCTCCTCGATTATGCTCCTCAGAAAATCTGCCAAACGATCGAAGAGGCGAAGAAAAAAATCAAAATCCCGATCATTGCCAGCATCAACTGTCAAACTCTTAAGTTGTGGCCCCGTTTTGCCAAGCAGTTAGCAGAGGCCGGAGCCGACGGTCTGGAGCTCAACATCTACTATCTTCCCCTCGAGCTCGACACGCCGGGAACACAATACGAAGAGTTTCATCTCCAAATCCTGCGGGAGATAAAAGCGGTTGTCACCGTCCCCGTTTCCATCAAACTCCCGTTTCAATTATCCTCCATTCCGTATGTTGCCAACAGGTTGGCTGAATCTGGGTGTGATGCCCTGGTGCTCTTTAACTGGTTTATGGAGCCTGATATCGATGTCCAAAAACTGAGAACCAAGAACACCGTCGGTAAAGGAAATTTTAACCAGTCGATGAGATGGGTGGCCCTCCTGGCGGGCAGGATCAAGTGCGAACTCGCCTCTTCCGGCGGAATGATGAGCGGGGCAGATATGGTCAAACAGATTTTAGCCGGAGCCTCGGCCGTTCAAGCCTGCAGCCTCTTTTATCAAAAAGGATTGGAGACCATCCATGACTTACTGATCGAACTAGACACCTGGATGGAGGAACATCACCATGCTTCTGTGGAAGATTTCAGAGGGGAGCTGTCATTCAAGAAGCAGGATCTTAATGTCAGAGGAATCGGGGAAGCCGGAGCCTATCTCCGAGCTCAATACATGAAGACGTATAAAAAGTTTGAATAGGACTTTTGTGTCTGTTAAAACGGTTTTGGATGGAGTATAATCCTATACATAGGGGGTAACATGGAAAGAATCACTGAGATATTCGTCGTCCTAGAAAATCGTCCCGCTACTTTGGGGGAATTGTGCAGTCATTTGGCTGAGAACAAGATCAACATCGAGGCCATCGGCGTCTTTCATGACACAGCCAAGCTGTACGTGAAGAATATCAACAAAGCCATGAAACTGTTGTCCAAACTGGACTATGCGGTCGAAGTGAGGGATGTCCTCAAGGCAGACCTCGAAAACAGGCCTGGGGCATTAGCCGAGTTAGCTTCCAAACTAGGAAACAAGGGCATTAACATTGAATACTGTTATGGAACCTTGAGCAAGAAAGGCAAGCTGGCCTCGGTCATCCTGGATGTCTCGGATATTGAGCAGGCTCTGAAGATTATCAAAAGCTGAACCACATTTTCCCTGATAATCTGGCTGGCAGATGCGGAAGAAGTGACCGATTTTTCACCTGTAAATCTCGGTTTTTAATTCCAGCCTTGAATTTGTCTTAACATTCATCCATAATTTCTCCGTCTTACCCATCGACAAGACTTGATAAGTTTGATTGAACTCGTCATCGCCATCGCCCTAGATGGGTGATACATATTTTCTTAGGAAGGAGCTTTCTATGACCGAGATAGAGAAGAAGAAATCAGTCCTTTTTACCTTTCCTCGCACGTTTTGGATCGCCAACTTGATGGAACTGTTCGAGCGAGGAGCTTACTACGGGCTTAACGCGGTCCTGGCCCATTATCTGGCAAAGGTCCTTTTCTTCAGTGAACAATCCGTGGGTATTCTGCAGGGATTTGTTTATGCTCTCACCTATGTCGTGCCCATACTAGGAGGAGCTTTGGCCGAGCGTCTCGGTTACCGCCGGATGCTCCTGGTAGCTTTTTCTTTACTCACCGTGGGCTATTTTGCCGCCGGCAATTTCACTTCTTACGGCCTGATCTTCCTGTTCCTTTTGATCATGGCCACAGGCAGCGGACTCTTCAAACCCATCATCACCGGCACAGTGGCCAGAACCACCACCAAGGATAACAGTGGTTTCGGGTTTGGCGTTTACTACTGGAGTATCAACCTGGGTGCCTTTTTAGCCCCTCTTTTCGTCAGCTGGATAAAGGGATTCAGCTGGAAGTATGTTTTTTTCTCTTCGGCTCTATGGTGTTTCTTGATGCTTCTTCCGGCCGCGTTTCTGTACAAAGAGCCTGAAAGAGAAGAAAGCACGAAAAATATGCGGCAAGTCCTGAGCGGAGCTCTGCTCGTGCTGCGGGATTCACGGTTTATGCTCCTGATCGCGGTCTATTCCTGTTTCTGGATCCTGTACTTTCAGATGTTCGGGTCTGTCCTCTGGTATCTGCGTGATTTCATAACCCGCTCGGACGTCGACAAATTCATGGCCAAGATCGGCATTCCCTTCCGTTTTGATGTCGAACATGTGACCGTCATCAATGCCGGAACCATCATCCTTCTCGTGGTCTTTATCAGCCGGATCGTGAAAAACATCAAGCCTCTTCCTGTTATGGCCACAGGAATCATCATCGGCTCGATGGGGTTTGTCGTCCTGGCCTTTACCCAAAGCGCCTGGTTCTTTGTCTTAGGGATTGCCGTTTTTTCCTTGGGAGAGATGACGGCTCACCCGAAATATTACAGCTACGTTGGTCTGGCCGCACCCAAAGATAAAGTGGCCGT
>CAYGBF010000355.1:0-2132 GCA_964348035.1 uncultured Eubacteriales bacterium
GGTCATAGGTTTCCTCACCTACTAAGATCGGCACATGATACTGCTTACAGGCACCCTCCAGCCGGGAGGCGAGGTTAATCGTGTCGCCCATGGCCGTGTAGTCGAATCGGTCTCGTGAACCCATGTTGCCGACAACAGCCGGCCCGGAGTTAATCCCGATCCGCATCGAAAGCTCCTGTGCGTACCGGCTCTGAAAATCAGGACGGAGCTCGGTCAGCCGTCTCTGACAGGCCAGGGCGGCCCGGCAGGCTCTAAGCGCATGGTCAGGCTGGGTTAGGGGTGCATTCCAGAAGGCGATGATCGCATCCCCCTCGTATTTGTCCAGAGTTCCGCCTTGAGAGAGAATGATATCGGTCATCTCCGAAAGATATTCATTCAAGAGGTCGACCAGTTCCTCGGGTGAGAGCCCCTCAGAGATGGCCGTAAAACCGGCTAAATCCGTAAAAAACGAGGTGATCTCCCTCTTTTCGCCTCCTAACCGGAGAAGATCCGGGTCGGCGAGGATCCTGTCGATGACCTGGGGGCTGAGATAGCGGCGGAACACGTTTTTTATGAACCGCCGCTGTTTTCCCTCGAACCGGTAGTTAAGGAGCGAAGCAGCGGTAAAACTCAGAAGAACCGCAAACTCCGGAGCGATGAAATTCGTCCAATTCCCAAGGATAAAAGCCAAGACAACCACACCTGCAGGCAGCGCCGCACACAAGAGGGCGAAAAGAATGATATGCCAGATATTCTTGAGGAAAGTCGTCCCCAATCCGGCAAGAAGAGAGAAGAGCAGGACGAGGACAACCACAAAGGCATCCGAGGACTGTCGGATGAAATCCCGATTGAGCAGGTTATCCAGGACTGTGGCCAGAATCTCCACCCCAGGACAGACAGAACTCAGAGGCGACGGCCTCAGGTCAAACAGCCCGGGCGCACTGGCCCCGATAAGGATGGTCTTTCCTGAAAACGTGCTGGGGGGGATCTGAGGCGTTTTCCCCTCCATCATCTGAGCGTAGGAATTGATGACGGCGGCCATGGAATAGCTCTGGTAGGTTCCGGTGGGGCCGTGGAAGCGGATGATCATCTGGCCTGAGTCATCTCGGGGAACGGTTTCGAGGCTGAAGGATCCCTCGAGAAAGTTTGCCACGACTAAGGGCGCAGAGGGAAGGACGAGATCCTTGTATCTGAAGAGAAGCGGCAGGCGGCGGTAGATTCCGTCATCGTCGGGTGAGAACCGGACATTCCCGACTCCCTGAGCCGAGATAAGGAGATAATCGATTGGCATCGTAATGGAGGCCATGGGATACAAAGCTTCTTGAGGGTATTTACTTTTGTCTAAGGCGAATTTTTTTAGGGAGGACGGAGGTAGTTCCTCGGGCTTTTCTTCCTGGCTCAGGAAAACAGGCAGGAAGACATTCCCGGCTTCACGCGTGGCTCGGGCAAAATCCTCGTCATCCTCGACACCGTAGACAGAACTCTCGCTGAATATCAAGTCGAAGACGATGGCTTTGGTCCCGGCCCGGGTGCAGTAGTCAAGAAGAGCCGAGTACATCTGCCGCGGCCACGGCCAGGAGAGCCCCTGCTCCTGTTCGTAGACATCCAGACTGTCCTGGTCGATCAGAAAAAGGACAATGTCTTGGCTGGCTCGGGAGGGATCGGCAAACAGGCGCAGTCTCAAGTCCCAAGTCTTCCATTCGAGAACGCTGAAGACCTGGGTGAAGTGGAGGATTATGGCGATCAGGAAGACGGCGAGCCCGACGACCGAGCCACGGATAAGACGATTTTTCATGGTGGTGGCGTTACTTCTATTTCATTCTCCTGTCATTCCAGCGTCCCTCTCCCGTCATTCCTGCCCCTTCACCCGTCATTCCAGCGTCTCTACCCCGTCATTCCAGCGCAGGCTGGAATCCAGTCTCCTATGGATAAGAATCTTTCTTATCCCTGGATCCCAGCCTACGCTGGGATGACATTTTTTTTACTGCATCCCAGCCCCCTGTCGCAGCCCGTGCCAGCGCAGGCTGATACAGGGACAAGCTCCGCTGGAATGACGTCTTTTTTACTGGATACCAGCCAACTGCCTGCGCAGGTGCAGCCTGCGATGGAATGACGAATTTTATTTACTTCAAGCTCTGCATTGCGGCCTGGAC
>CAYGBF010000356.1:0-3405 GCA_964348035.1 uncultured Eubacteriales bacterium
GATCCAGCCTCAACTGGGCCTGTCCGATGCCGGTGAAATGGCCATGAGACTCGATAAAACCGGGGATGGCCAGTTTTCCTTCCAGGTCGATGACATCGGTCCTATCACCAACGTAAGCATCGATCTTCTTGGTTGATCCGACAGCGACGATGACACCATCCCTGGCGGCCAATGCCTCAGCCTCTGGTTTGGAATCATCCATGGTGACGATCTTTCCGTTCGTCAGGATCAGGTCTGCCGGTTCTTTTTTCTGAGCACAACCGATGACGAGACCGATAAGCACCAAAGAAAAGGCGAACAGAAGAGGCTTTGATGAAAAATATTTAGACATGATGACCAACCTCCTTGTTGTTTGAGATGACATGATAGTGTTAAGGATTTTAAAATATTTTCCTGGAAATAGGAAATATTTTATTGAGAGATTAGGAGGGAAGAATTGAATGTTTCAGGTGCTATCTCTTTTTTGTTCCCTTTTTCCGGAAGTCCCGCACTTTACACAGGATCCAGCCGTCGGGGTCGAACAAAACCTGTGAGGGTTTTTCGGGAAAGGCAAACTCGAGGGAATTGTACTTTTCCTTAACCCAAACAATTTTCGTCACTGGTCCTGAGGGAAGATCGATCCGCAGCGGGATCGGCATCTCGAACAAAGAAAAACCTTCCTGGGTTTGGTTGATGACCACCTTGGCCTTTTGCTGACGGTCGGAATATCCCCATCCGAACTCATAGACAGGATACCCGGCCTGATAGATCCACTGGTCAAAAAACCAGTCCAGGTCTGCTCCTGAGACCTGTTCACATAAGTCTTTGAAGTCTTCCGTCGTCGCGGTCGAGTAGGCGTAGTCTTCGGCATATTTTTTCAGTATCTTCCAGAAATTGTCGTCTCCGACAACAAACCTGAGCATGTGCAGAACGCAGGCGGCTTTTTCATACTCCTCGGCGCAGAAGAGATGCCCCGACGGAGGATCATAGATCGGGTGATCCGGGCCTTGATGGCGGGTGAAGTAGACGGTCTCGATTTCGGCCATGCTTATCCTGAGCCCATCGGGTCCGTACAGGTTTTCCCACCACAGGGCTTCGGAATAACTGGCAAAGCCTTCGTTAAGCCAGATGTCAGCCCAATCGCCCGGTGAGATGAGATCGCCCCACCATTGATGAGCCAATTCATGGGCGATGATATGGTCATAAGAATGTTGGCCGGTGATTAATCGGGAAGAATAGGACGTGCACGTCTGGTGTTCCATCGATACGTTTCCCGGAATAATCGCTGTTCCGTACTTTTCCTCCAAGAACGGGTACTCACCGAAGACCTGAGAGTAAAACTCCATCATAGCCGGAGTCACCGACAGGTCTTCTCGGGCTTGAGACAGGTGTTCAGGATACACATAGTAGATGATGTCCATGGTTTGATCGTCTGCAGTGTAGGTCTCGGACATGACCTCGTAGTTCGTGGCGGCCACTGAGATGAGATAGGTGGAAATCGGGTAGTCCTCCTGCCAGGTGTAGGTAGTAGTGTTATCGGTGTTTTCTGCGACATCGACCAGGCTGCCGTTCGAGGCCACGACCATCGGCGTGGGGACGGTGATGGTCATCCCGAGTGTTGCCTTATCTGTCGGATGGTCGAATCAGGGGAACCAATTCCGGGCTAAAGAAGGTTCATCCAGGCTCCAGATGATGGGCTGATCCTGGTGAAGGCCAAAGTATAATCCAGATAGGGGGAATCCCGAATAGGATATTTCGATCTCGAATTCTTGTTGACGTTTGTAGTCACGGTTGAAAAATATCTCTAGCCGGTTGTTGAGATGGGTGTAGGAAACGGTTTTACCGTTTTCTTTTATCTGGATCACGCCCATGTTATCGGCCAGGTCGAGCCAGATCATGTCTAAGTCATCGATGAGGCTCTGGGAGCGGATCAAGGCTTTTCCCCGGATATGACGGGAATCAAAATCAATCTTCCAATCGAATTGATAATGGAGGACATCGAAGTCGTGTTCAGGAACCTCGGCAATCACGGATCGAAAGTCCTGTTTGATTCCCGGTTTATGCCGAGAGATCTCTTGAGCCAGCAGAGTATTCGATAGGAGAAGGATGATGAGAACGAGGAGGAGTCTCCTTTTTTTCATGGACCTTGTATTATAGAGGGATAATTCCGAACCGACAAGTCGCCAGGAAAAAGGCAGCGGATTACCAGTTGCTTTTTCGCCGCTCACTCGATATTTTAGAAGAGATTTCGCGTGAGGAGGCTCGGAAAATGGATACAAAACTGATTGATCTCGAAGATAAGGTGGCCATCGTGACCGGGGCAAGCCGGGGAATCGGGCGGGCCGTGGCCGACCAGCTGGTCAAAGCTGGAGCGAAAGTTGTCAGGGCTGACCTCGAAGGAACTGGCGGCCTACCTGCTGATTCAGGAAAAACTGGACCTGAGGAAGGTTCTCTGAATCAGGTCGTCGATGTGACCGATGAGCCGTCTGTCGAGAAGATGGTTGAGGCGACGTTAACAGCCTTCGGTCGGCTGGATATTCTTGTCAACAATGCCGGGATCATGTTCCGGACTCGGGTTTTGGATATTACGTCAGTTGAATGGGAAAATGTCCTGAGAGTCAACCTGACCGGTCCGTTTCTCTGCACCAGAGCCGCTCTCCCTGGAATGAAAAAGAATGGATACGGTCGTATCGTGAACATCTCTTCGTCGGCGGGCCGGAGTGTCAGCACCCTGGGCGGTGTCCATTATACCGCCTCAAAAGCCGGTCTTCTCGGCTTGACCAGAGCCGTGGCCAAGGAGGCAGCTCCGTGGGGGATCACGGCCAATGCTGTCTGTCCAGGCCTCATCGATACCGAAATGGTGAGAGCGACGACGACAGAACCCGAGCTCGAGGAATTCCTCGAATCTTTTCCGATCAAGAGGATCGGCCGCCCTGAAGAGATCGGAGATCTCGTCGTTTTCCTGTGCTCAGACAGAGCCTCCTACATCACGGGCGCTTCGATCGATATTAACGGCGGAGACCTGATGATTTGATTAATTCGCAACCCTAAGGACCGATGACATGAGGGGATTGTACAGTCTCTTGGCCGACACAGCGGCCTCGTACCCTGACAAACTGGCGGTTGTTTGTGGGGATAGACGGTTCAGTTATGCTCAATTCAAGGACCGGGTCGACAGACTGGCTCAAGGACTCGAATCCATCGGCATCGATAGGGGAGACAAAATCGCTGTTATCCACGAGAACTGTCACCGTTTCCTGGAAGCCTATTTTGCAGCGGCCCACAAAGGAGCCATTCTCGTACCGGTGAATACCAGGCTGGCTCCTGAAGATTTCCTGTATATCTTGAACAATTCCCTGTCTAAGGTCCTCATCACTCAATCCAGTCTTATCCCATGGATCGCAGAGAAAAAGCAGGAATTATCCC